>NZ_QHJN01000030.1:0-60177 GCF_003947565.1 Actinomadura sp. WAC 06369
GTGCGGGACGGGCGGTGCGGGACGGGCGGGTCAGCGGGCGGCGGTGCCGCTGCTGGCGCGCGGCGTCAGCGTCGGCGGCAGCAGCGTCGCCGCCGGGACCGGCTCGCCCTCCAGCTTGGCCATGAGCAGCTCGACGGCCCGGCCGCCCACCTCCTCGGCCGGAATCGCGACCGACGACAGCGGCGTCTCGGCGTGCTCGGCCACCTCGTCCGGGCAGATCGCGACGACCGACACGTCCTCGGGCACGCGGCGGCCCTCGGCGCGCAGCGCCCGGACGACCGTGTCGACGACCGGCTCGTTGTGCACGAGGATCCCGGTGAGGTCCGGGCGCTCCCGCAGCAGCCGTCCGACCAGGTCCTTCGCCGCGTCCGCGCTCGCCTCGCACGGGTGGACGCCGCCGGCCATGCCGTGCTCGCGGACCGCCTCGGCGAACCCGTCGGTGACCCGCCGCGCGAAGCCGGTCTCCCGCGCGTACACCTCCGGCGGGGAGCCGATCATCGCGACCTCGCGGTGCCCGAGCGCCGCCAGGTGCCGGGCGCAGGCCGCGCCCGCCGCGTGGAAGTCGAGGTCGATGCAGGTCAGGTCGTCGGCGTCGGCGGGGAACCCGATGAGCACGCTCGGCCGGTCGAGGGACCGCAGCAGCGGCACCCGCGGGTCGCGCATCTGCACGTCCATGACGATGAGCGCGTCGACGAGCGCGCTGTCGGCGACGCGGCGCAGCCCGTCCTCGCCCTCCTCCTGGGTGAGCAGCAGGACGTCGTGGTCGTGCCGGCGCGCGGCCGTGACGACCGACGTCGCGAACCGCATCACGACGGGCACCGCGACGCCGCTGCGCAGCGGCAGCATCAGCGCGACGACGTTGGAGCGGCTGCTGGCGAGGGCGCGGGCCCCGGCGTGCGGGCGGTAGCCGAGCTCCCGGATGCTGGCGCGGACGCGCCGCCGGGTCTCCTCCGAGATCGAGCGCTTGCCGCTCAGCACGTAGGAGACGGTGCTCGGCGACACGCCCGCGTGCCGCGCCACATCGGTGATCTTGACCACGGACCGTCCCGTCACTCCGCCGACCGGGAAGCGTCGATCGTAGCCCCGTGCGCCGCGATCGCGTCGCGGTACCAGAACGCGCTGTCCTTCCACGTGCGCTCGCCCGTCGGGTAGTCGACGCGGATGAGGCCGAAGCGCTTCGAGTAGCCGTAGGCCCATTCGAAGTTGTCGAGCAGCGACCAGGCGAAGTAGCCGCGGACGTCGGCGCCGCCGTCGATCGCGCGCCCGACGGCGGCGATGTGGTCCCGCAGGTAGGCGACGCGGCGCCCGTCCCGGACGCCGCCGTCCGCGGCGGCCTCGTCGTCGAACGCGGCGCCGTTCTCGGTCACCATCAGCGGCGTGCCCGGGTACTCGCGGTGCAGCCGCAGGAGGAGCTCCTCCATGCCGGTCGCGTCGATCGGCCAGCCCATCGCCGTGTACGGGCCGGGCTGCTCGGCGAACTCGACGTCCTCGCAGCCGACGAACGGCGTCGCCGCCCCCTGCCGGTGCCCGTCGGCGTGCTCGCGCGGCGACGTCCCGTCCCAGGTCCGGACGAGCGTCGGCGAGTAGTAGTTCACGCCGAGGACGTCCAGCGGCGCGGCGACGGCGTCCTCGTCGCCGTCGCGCACGAACGACCAGTCGGTCAGCCCGGCGGTGTCGTCCCGCAGGTCGGCGGGGTAGCCGCGGCCGAGCATCGGGTCGAGGAACACCCGGTTCGACACGGCGTCGACCCGCCGGACGGCCTCGTCCTCGCCGCGCAGGTGGTGCAGGTTCAGCGTGACGGAGTGCTGCGCGGACGGCGACACCGTCCCGCGCAGCGCCCGGTTCGCCAGCCCGTGCCCCAGGTTGAGGTGGTGCGCGGCTTTCAGCGCGTCCACGGGGTCGGTGCGGCCGGGGGCGTGCACGCCGGACGCGTAGCCGAGGAACGCCGAGCACCACGGCTCGTTCAGCGTCGTCCAGGTGTGGACGCGGTCGCCGAGGGCCCGCCCCATGTGCTCGGCGTAGTCGGCGAACCGGTGCGCGGTGTCGCGCGCGGGCCAGCCGCCGGCGTCCTCGAGCTCCTGCGGGAGGTCCCAGTGGTAGAGGGTCGCGACGGGCGCGATGCCGTGGTCGAGCAGCTCGTCCACCAGGCGCGAGTAGAAGTCGATGCCCTTCGGGTTCGGCGCTCCGCCGGGCAGCACGCGCGACCAGGAGATCGAGAACCGGTACGCGCCGACGCCGAGCCGGGCCATCGCCGCGACGTCCTCGCGCCACCGGTGGTAGTGGTCGGTGGCGACGTCGCCCGTGTCCCCGTTCAGGACCTTGCCCGGGGTGCGGCTGAACACGTCCCAGACGGACGGCGCGCGGCCGTCCTCGGCCGCCGCCCCCTCGATCTGGTAGGACGCCGTCGCCGTGCCCCAGAGGAAGCCTTCGGGAAATCCCATCAGTCCTGCCCTTCTTCCAGCGTGATGACGACTTCGTCCGCGGCCGCCTCGACGCGCACGCCCTGCGGGTGCGCGGCGGCCGTGCCGCCCTCGACGGCGGCGGCGCGGGCGTTGACGAGCAGGACGCTCCACGCGCCCGCGCCCGACGCGGCCACCCGGACGGCCGAGCCGTCGCGTTCGGTGGTGAACACCGCGTCCCCGACCCGCGTGACGACCCGCGCGCCGTCCCCGAGGCCTTCGCGGGGCTCGTACACCCGCAGCGTGACGCCGTCCGCGTGGTCGTAGTCCGGACGGTCGCCGACCGCGCCCTCGGGGACCACCGCGCCCGGACGCACCAGCAGCGGGAGGCTGTCGAACCCGTGCGTCTCCCGCACCCAGCGGCCGCCCGCGACCCGCTCGCCCGTCGCGAAGTGCGTCCACACGCCGTCCGGCACGTAGTACGCGACCGTCCCGTCCTGCGCGAACACGGGGGCGACGAGGAGGTCGTCGCCGAGCATGTACTGCCGTTCGAGGTGCGTGCAGGCGGGGTCGTCCGGGAACTCCAGGACCATCGCGCGCATCATCGGCAGGCCCTCCTCGTACGCCTGCCGCGCGGCCCCCGCCAGGTACGGCATCAGCCGCATCTTCAACTCCGTGAAGGCGCGCAGGACGTCGACGGACTCCTCGTCGAACAGCCACGGCACCCGGTAGGAGTGGCTGCCGTGCAGGCGGCTGTGCGACGACAGCATCCCGAACGCGATCCACCGCTTGAACAGCGCGGGGTCGGGCGTGCCCTCGAACCCGCCGATGTCATGGCTCCAGTACCCGAACCCGGTCATGCCGAGCGACAGGCCGCCGCGCAGGCTCTCCCCCATCGCCTCGAACGTCGACTCGCAGTCGCCGCCCCAGTGCACCGGGAACCGCTGCCCGCCCACGGTGGCCGACCGGGCGAACACCACCGCGTCGTCCTCGCCGCGCCTCTTCTGCAGCAGCTCGAACACGGTCTTGTTGTAGAGGTACGTGTAGTAGTTGTGCGCGCGCTCCGGGTCGGACCCGTCGTGGTACACGACGTCCGTGGGGATCCGCTCGCCGAAGTCGGTCTTGAAGCAGTCGACGCCCATCTCCAGCAGCGCGTCCAGCTTCGCCGCGTACCACTCGCGGGCCTCGGGGTTGGTGAAGTCGACGACCGCGAGGCCCGGCTGCCACTTGTCCCACTGCCACACGTCCCCGTCCGGGCGCGTCAGCAGGTAGCCGTTCGCGCGCCCCTCCTCGAACAGCGGCGACCGCTGCCCGATGTACGGGTTGATCCACACGCAGATCCGCAGGCCGCGCTCCTTCAGCCGCCGCAGCATCCCCGGCGGGTCAGGGAACACGCGCGGGTCCCACTCGAAGTCGCACCACCGGTACTCGCGCATCCAGAAGCAGTCGAAGTGGAACACGCTGAGCGGCAGGCCCCGCTCGGCCATCCCGTCGATGAACGACGTGACGGTCGCCTCGTCGTAGGACGTCGTGAACGACGTCGACAGCCACAGCCCGAACGACCAGTCGGGCAGCTTCGCCGGGCGGCCGGTCAGCGCCGTGTACTTGCGCAGGATGTCGCGCGGCGTCGGGCCGTAGATGACGAAGTACCGCATCGACTGGCCCTCGACGCTGAACGACGTCCGCGTCACGACCTCCGACGCCACCTCGAACGACACGCGTCCCGGATGGTCGACGAACACCCCGTAGCCCGCGTTCGTCAGGTAGAACGGCGCGTTCTTGTACGCCTGCTCGCTGGCCGTGCCGCCGTCGGCGTTCCACACGTCCACCGACTGCCCGTTGCGCGCCAGCGGGCCGAACCGCTCGCCGAGCCCGTACACGACGTGGTCGACGCCGAGGTCGAGCTGCTCGCGGACGTAGTGCCGGCGGCCCTCGGGCCAGCGGTCGTCGGTCTCGATGACGGCCGCGGCCTTCGGGGCGCTGCCGGTGAGCCGCCGCCCGTCCGCGAGGAAGTCGACGCCCCACGTCCCGTCCCGCCGGACCCGCACGGTGAGCGCGCCGGACGTCAGCGTCGCCGCGTCCCCGCCCTCCGGGGCCTCGACGACCACGTCGGGCGACGCGTCCGCCAGCGCGAACGCCGGCCCGCGGGCCCGCTCCCCCGCGAAGTGCGTGAGCGTCACGCCGATGACGTCCGGCATCGGCGACGTCGCCGTCACCGTCACCACCGGGCCCTTGAGCAGGTCGCCGCGGTGCCGGATCCGCTGGACGGGCGCGTGCACGGTGAGCGAGTCCGGCCCGGCGTCGACGTCGAGGACCTCCACCGGATGACTCGCGTGCACACCTTCGCGCATCATCCAGTAGCCGTCGCTGAACTTCATTGCTACTTCACTGCTCCTGCCGTGAGACCGCGCGACAGCGTGCGCTGGAAGACGAGGAAGAAGAGGACGGTCGGGAGCAGGCCGAGCAGCGAGGCTGCGCTGGACATCGTGGCGTCCATCATCCGCTGGCCCTGCAGGACGCCGAGCGCGACCGAGACCGTCTGGTTGTCATTGGAGATGAGGAAGACCATGGGGATCAGGAACTCGTTCCAGGTCCACACGAAGAAGAAGACCATCAGCACCATCAGCGTCGGCCGGACCACCGGGACCACGACCCGCCACAGGATCTGGAACCGTCCGGCGCCGTCGATGCGGGCCGCCTCCAGCAGCGGGCGCGGGAACGCCGACAGCACCGACGACAGCAGGTAGGTGCCGAACGCGCTCTGGATCACCGTGAACACGATGATCACCGCGATGCGGGTGTCGTAGAGGCCGAACTCCTTGGACAGGTAGTACAGCGGGTAGACCAGCGCCTCCTGCGGCAGCGTGTTCGCCAGCAGCAGCAGGACGAGCACCCACATGCGCCCCTTGATGCGGCCGATCCCGAGCGCGTACGCGTTCAGGACGGACAGCAGCACCGCGAGGACCGCGACCGAGCCGCTGATCACGGCGCTGTTGACCAGCACCTGCCCGAAGTCGGTCCGCTCCCAGAACGCGCGGACGCCGTCCAGGTCGACGCCCTCCGGCAGCGCGAGCGGGCCGTTGGCCGAGTACTCCTGCGGGGTCTTCAGCGCGTTGGCCAGCACGACCGCGAACGGGATCAGCATGATCCCCGCCATCGCGACCAGCGCGACCAGCACCGCGTAGGCGCCCGGGCCGCGGCGGCGGCGCCGGCGCCCGGACGCGTCCGGGCGGGCCCCGGCCGGCGTGCCGGCCCGCTTGGTGAGCGTCGCGGTCACCGGTCCTCCCCTTCCAGCTCGCGTCCCTGCGCGCGCAGGAAGACGACGGTCAGCGCGATGATCACGAGGGTCAGCACGGTCGCGATCGCCGAGCCGTAGCCCACGTCCTGCTTCTCGAAGAAGTTGACGTAGGAGTAGTAGGACGGCACGTTCGTCGACCCGCCCGGACCGCCCTTGGTGAGGACGAAGATCTGCGGGAACGCCTTCAGCGCGGCGATCGTCGTCCACAGCAGCACCACGAAGATCTCCGGGCGGATCTGCGGGACGGTGACGTGCCAGAAGCGGCGCGCCCACGACGCCCCGTCGATCTCCGCCGCCTCGTACAGCGACGGGTCGACCCGCTGCAGGCCCGACATGAAGATCACCAGCGGGAACCCGATCTGCGTCCACACCATGACGGCCAGGACGGACCAGAGCGCGGTGTCCGGGTCGCCGAGCCAGTTCTGCGCGAGGGAGCCGAGCCCGACCGCCTCCAGCAGCGCGTTGACCGCGCCGTCGTCGGGGGCGAGCAGCCAGCTCCACACCACGCCCGCGATGACGACCGGCAGCACCTGCGGCAGGTAGATGCAGGCGCGCAGGACGGCCGCGGTGCGGGACCCGAAGTGCCGGTCGATCAGGTCGGTCAGCGCGCCGGCGAGGACCAGCCCGATCACCGTCGGGACGATCGCCATCCCGAGGATCACGAGGACGTTGTTGCGGAACGAGGACCAGAACCGCTCGTCCCCCATCAGCTTCTCGTAGTTCTCCAGGCCCACCCACTCGGGGCTGCCGACGCCCGACCAGTCGGTGAAGCTCGTCCCGATGTTCATCAGGAACGGGACGCCGATGACGCCGGTGAACAGCAGCAGCCCGGGCAGCAGGTAGGGGAGGTAGGCGAGCCGGCCGCCGAGGCCGCCGGCCCGCCCGGACGTCCGCCCGCTCATTCCGGCAGGCCGTCCTCATAGGCGGTCTGCAGGGTGGAGAGGGCCTCCTTCGGGTCCTCGCCGTTCATGATCTGCTGCGTCTGCGCGACCAGGGCGTCGTAGAAGCCCGCCACCGGCCAGTCCGGGTAGTAGGCGAGCTTGCCGCCCTCGGCCAGCTCGTTGAAGTCCGCGATGAGCCGCTTCGACTTCTCGTCGGTGATCGCGCCCGGGTCGGCCGCGATCGGGATGCCGCCCGCGTTGCCGAGCTGGTTCTGGATGTGCTTCTGCAGCGTGATGTTGATGAAGTCGTAGGCGAGCTCCTTGTTCTCGGAGCTCTCCGGGACGACCCACAGGTTGCCGCTGGAGCCGAGCGTGAACTTCGCCTCGGGCCACACGAACGTGCCCCAGTCGAACTTCGACTCGGCGTTGACGCGGCCGAACCACCAGCTCCCGGAGAACATCATCGGGTACTCGCCCTTCATGAAGGCGACCCCGGCCTCCTCGGCCTTCTGCCCGACGGTGTTCTTGTCGACGTAGCCCTTGCCGACCCACTCCTTGAACGTGGTCGCGCCGTGCGTCCACGCCGGGTCGGTGAAGTCGACCGGGCCGGTATAGCGCTGCAGGCTGTCGATCCAGGTGCGGTCGGCCCGCGCCAGGGCGTGCTGGTAGACGAACTGGTGCGCCATGTACTCGGCGCCCGCGTTGGTCAGCGGCGTGACGCCCTTGGCGACGAACGCGTCGAGCGCCTCGGTGAACTCGGCCATCGTGGTCGGGACCTCGACGCCGTGCTCCTCGAACAGCTCCTTGTTGTAGTACACCATGACGTACTCGGCGTAGTTCGGGACGCCGAACCACTTCTCGCCGCCCATGACGCCCTTGTCGTCGTACTTGGCGGTGACGGCGACGTTCGGGTCGATCAGCTTGTCCCAGCCGCGCTCGGCCACCTCGGCCGTCATGTCGGTGAGGAGGCCCTGCTTGGACAGCGCCCCGGCCGTGGCGTTGCCCTTGTTGTACTCCATGATGTCGGGGGCGTCGTCGGAGTTCAGGACCATCGAGGCGGTCTTCTGGATCTGCTCGAAGCCCTTCTCCTCGAACTCGACCTTGACGCCCGGGTGGGTCTTCTCGAACTCCTTGATCGCCGCGTTCCACGCGACGCCCATGGCGCTGTCGGGGGACTCGTAGTGCCAGAGCCTGAGGACGTTCGGGTCGGACTCGGCGTCGCCGCCGCCGCAGCCCGCGAGCGCGAGGGCGCTCGCGGCCACCGCCGCGAGCAGGGCCGCGCCCCTGCCTGCCTTCATCATGGGGGTTCCTCCGGGGGTGGGACGGAGCCGGTGTCCGAGTGAGCGGACGTCCGGGGGTGGGGTGTGGGGGTGTACGCGTTCCAATCGAAGCGCTTCGACTCGGGCGTCGAAGCGCTTCGATTGCCGGGGATGCTAGCCCGAGGGCGCGCGCCGCACAATAGGTTGCCCCCACCCGATTTCCTGATCGCCTCCGTGACCTGCACAAACGATTTGGGAGCGCTCCCAACTCGGGCCGGCTCAGCGGCAGCGCGAGCCGTTCAGCACGAACCCCTCGGGCGTCCCGCCTCCCCCGGCGCCGCTCCCGAGGAAGCCGAACTCGACCGTGCCGCCCGCCGGGATCGACCGGTTCCAGTCCGCGGGCGTGACCGTCACCGCGGGGCCGTCCTGCACCGGCGTCCCGTTCCACAGCTGCGCGACGGACTGCCCGTCGGGCAGCTCGAAACCGAGCCGCCAGCCGTCGATCGGGCCGTCGCCGAGGTTGGTGATCCGCACCGTCGCCTGGAACCCCTCCGGCCACGTCCCGTCGACCCGGTACGCGACCTCGCACGCCGCGCCCTGCGCGACGGCCGGCGGCCCGCCGTCCGTCCCGGCCGGGGGCGCGCCGCCCGCCGGCGGGTCGTCCGGCGACAGCGCCGCCAGCAGCACCGCCACCAGCGCCACCGCACCCGCCACCGCGCCCGCGATGGCGAACGGCCGGCGGGCCGACGCGGGCCCGTCGGCAAGGCCGTCCGTGAGCCCGTCCGCGGGGGTGGCCGGGTCGGGGCCCGGGAGCGGGTCGTCGAGGACGCGGGTCCGGTCGTGCCGCCCCGGCCCGGGCGTCGGGGCCGGGGCCTCGGGCGGCACGCGGACGAGCCGGACGCCCGCGACCGCGGCGAGCGCGCGGGCCGCCTCCGCCGCGCCCGGCCGGGCGCCGGGGCGCGGATCGGCGCAGCGGCGGCACAGCGCGGCGAGGTCCGCGGGCACGTCGGCGGGCAGGTCCGCCGCCTCGGGCGGCCCGCCGGTGAGCGCCTGCCGGAGCACGACGCCGAGCGAGAACACGTCCGCGGCCGGGGACGGCGGCGCGCCCGCCGGCAGCTCGGGAGCGGTGTAGGCCGGGGTGCCGAGGACCGGCCCGCCCGCACCGTCCGGCCCGGTGAAGGCGATGCCGAAGTCGAGCACCTTCACCGCGACCGGCGTGAGGAAGACGTTCGCGGGCTTGATGTCGCGGTGCACGACCCCGGCCGCGTGGGCGGCGGCGAGGGCGTCCGCGATGACCGCGCACACCTCGGCCGCCTCCCGCCACGGCAGCGGTCCGCGCGCCAGCCGGTCGGCGAGGGTCTCCCCGTCGAGCAGCTCCATCACGACGTACGGGACGCCGCGGTGCTCGCCGTAGTCGTGCACGCCGGTGATGTTCGGGTGCACGAGCCCGGCGGCGGCCCGCGCCTCCCGCCGCAGCCGCCGGGTGAACTCGTCCGGCCACCCGTCGCGGGGCACCTTGACGGCGACCGGGCGGTCGAGGACCAGGTCGTGGGCGCGCCACACGGTGGCCATGCCGCCGCTGCCGAGGAGCCCCTCGATGCGGTAGCGCTCCCCCGGCAGGTCGCCCGGCCCCACGGTCTCCGGCATGCCCGCAGCCTATGCCAGCAGGGATCCCGCCTCGCGGAGGCGGGATCGCGGGGCGGGTCAGGGGACCAGGTAGTCGGTGTCGCGCGCGTCGGTGATCGCCATGTGCCCGGGGGCGTGGCCGATCGCGAACTTGGGCCGGGACGCCGTCACGGCGGCCTGCGGGGTGACGCCGCACGCCCAGAACACCGGGATCTCGTCCGCCCGCACCTCGACGGGGTCGCCGTAGTCGGGGCGGCCGAGGTCGGTGATGCCGAGCTCGGCGGGGTCGCCCACGTGCACGGGGGCGCCGTGGACGGACGGGTAGCGGGCGGTGACGCGGACGGCGTCGGCGACCCGCGCGGCGGGCACCGGGCGCATCGACACGACGAGCGGGCCGCCGAACTCGCCCGCGCGCCTGCACGTCCGGTCCGTCCGGTACATCGGGACGTTCACGCCCTGCTCGACGTGCCGGATCGGGACGCCCGCGTCGCCGAGCGCCGCCTCGAACGTGAAGCTGCAGCCGATCAGGAAGGACACGAGGTCGTCGCGCCAGTACTCGGTGGCGTCGGTGACCTCGGCGACCGGCTCGCCGTCCTCGTACACGAGGTAGCCGGGCAGGTCGGTGCGCAGGTCGCCGGGGAAGATCGGCGCGGAGACCGCGCCGGGGTCGGTGACCTCGAGCAGCGGGCACGGCTTCGGGTTGCGCTGCGCGAACAGCAGCAGGTCGTACGCCTGGTCGCGGGGGACGGCGATGAGGTTCGCCTGCGTCCGTCCCGCGCACCAGCCGGCGGTGGGGACGCGCAGCCCGGCGCGGAACAGCGCGCGGGCCTGGCCGGGGGTCAGGGCCTTCGGGTCGAGGGGGGCGGTCCGGGTCATGGCGACTCCTGCCTGAGGTCCGGTGCGGGGACGGGACGGAACCGGAGCCGCTGCCCGGGGCGGGCCTGGGCGGCGCGCCCCACGTCGGCGGCGGCGACGACGGCGATGACCGGGTAGCCGCCGGTCAGCGGGTGGTCGGCGAGGAACAGCACGGGACGCCCGGACGGCGGGACCTGCAGCGCCCCGGTCACCGTCCCCTCGCTGGGTAGCTCGCCGCGATCCGCGTGCTTCAAACGCGGTCCGTCCAGCCGCATCCCGACGCGGTCGGTCTCGCTGGTGACCTCGAACGCGCCGCCGAACAGCGCGTCGAGGGCGCCGGGGGCGAACCAGTCGTCCCGCGGCCCCGGGACGGCGCGCAGCTCGACGGTCCCCGCGGGCGGCGGCGGAACGGGCAGGACGTCCAGCAGCGGCGGGGCGTCCGGGGGCGGGCCGACGGGCAGGACGGCGCCGGGTGCGAGCGGCGCCGGGCCGAGGCCCGACAGCGTGTCGGTGGCGCGGGAGCCGAGGACGGGCGGGACGGCGACGCCGCCGCGGACCGCGAGGTAGCTGCGCAGCCCGGTCGGCGGCACGCCGAGCCGCAGCTCCGCGCCGTCCGGGACGTGCAGGACGGCGTTCGGCGGGGCGGGGCGGCCGTCCAGGACGAGCGGGGCGGGGGCGCCGGTGACGGCCGCGAACACGCCGCCGCGGCTGCGGACCCGCAGGCCGCCGAGGGTGACCTCGATCGCCGCGGCGCCCTCGGGGTTGCCGAGCGCGCGGTTCGCGAGCCGCAGGGACGCGGGGTCGGCGGCCCCGGACGTCCCGACGCCGAGCGCCGCGTGGCCGCGGCGGCCGAGGTCCTGCACGGTGGCGAGCGGGCCGGTCGCGAGGACGTCCAGGAGCCGCTTCACCGCGCCGCCCCGCTCTCCGGGGCCGCCTCGACGAACCGCACCCGCACGCCCGGCCGCAGCAGGGCGGGCGGGTCGCGGTCGAGGTCCCACAGCGGCACCCGGGTGGACCCGATGAGCTGCCAGCCGCCGGGCGACTCGGCGGGGTAGACGCCGCTGAACCGCCCGGCGAGGCCGACCGCGCCCGCCGGGACGCGCACCCGCGGGACCGCCCGGCGCGGGACGTCCAGCCGGGGGTCGCCGCCGTCGAGGTAGCCGAAGCCGGGCGCGAACCCGGTGAAGGCGACCCGCCAGGGCGCGGCGGCGTGCGCGGCCGCGACCTCGCGGGGCGTCAGCCCGGTCAGCCGGGCGACCTCGGGCAGGTCGGGGCCGTCGTAGGTCACGGGGATCTCCACGGTGCCGGCGGTCCCGGCCGCCGCGCCGGGCCGCGCGGTGCGCACGGCGCCGGCGACGGCGGCCGGGTCCGCGCCGCGGTCGAGCAGGAGGGTGAGGGTGCGGGCCGCCGGGACGATGTCGGCGACGCCGGGCGGCGGGGCCGCGGCCAGGGCCGCGTACAGGCCCAGCATCTCCGGCAGGCCGGGGAGTTCGACCAGGAGGGCGGCGTCGCCGCTCGGCAGGATCCGCACCCGCGCCTCACGCCCAGAGTTCGTCGAGGCCGGACAGCGAGTTCCAGCCGAGGTACAGGGACAGCAGCCAGGCGGCGATGCCCAGCGCGAGCAGCCACTTCGGGAACCGGTACCCGCCGAGCAGGTCGCGGCGGCGCGCCGCCACCCACAGCAGGACGGCGAGCCCGAACGGCAGGATCAGCCCGTTGAGGGCGCCCGCGAGCACCAGCAGCTTGGCGGGGGCCGTCCCGATCGCCAGGTAGATCACCGTGGAGACCGCGATGAACCCGACGACGAACCAGTTGCGGTACTTCTCGACGACGGACCAGAACGACACCAGGAACGACACCGACGTGTACGACGCGCCGATCACCGAGGTGATCGCGGCGGACCACATGATCAGGCCGAACACGCGCAGCCCCGCCTCCCCGGCGGCGTGCTCGAACGCCGACGGCGCCGGGTTGGCCTCCGCGAGCTTCGCGCCGCCCGCGACGACGCCGAGCACCGCGAGGAACAGCAGGACCCGCATCAGGCCGGTGACCAGGATGCCGGTGACCGCGCTGCGGTTGATGCGGGAGACGTGCTCCGGCCCGGTGATCCCGGACTCGATCATCCGGTGCGCGCCCGCGTAGGTGATGTATCCGCCGACGGTCCCGCCGATCAGCGTGGTGATGATGAGGAAGTCGACCTCCTCGGGGGCGGCGGCCTGCACGAGGGCGTCCCCGAGGGGCGGGTCGGACACGATCGCGACGTACAGCGTCATGAGGATCATCACGCCGCCGAGCACCACGACGATCCGGTCCATCGCGATCCCCGCGCGCTTGCTCAGGAAGATCGCGACGGCGACGAGCGCCGAGAGCGCCCCGCCGATCTTGACGTCCAGGCCGAACAGCGCGTTCAGGCCGAGCGCCGTCCCGGCGACGTTGCCGATGTTGAACACGAGGCCGCCGAAGACGTCCAGTGCCGCCAGGGCGTAGCCGCCGCCGGGCACGACGCGGTTGCCGAGGTCCTGGGCGCGCCTGCCCGAGACCCCGACGACGCGCCACACGTTGAGCTGGATCGCGATGTCCACCAGCACGGACACGAGGATGGCGAAGGCCATCGCGGCGCCGAGCTGGGCGGTGAACACCGTGGTCTGGGTGATGAATCCGGGGCCGATGGCGCTGGTGGCCATCAGGAACATGGCGCCGATGAGTGCGCCGCGCCGGGATCGGTCCGGCGGGGCGGGGGTGGCGTCCACGCTGGTGGAGTCGGTCATGATCGGGCCCTTCGGGGGTACGGCTTTCCGCAAGCGTAAGGATTGTTCAACAATCCAGCAATCCCCTTGTGGACCCATTCCGCTAAGCTGATCCCGTGACGTGGCTCGATGACATCGCGGCGGCCCGCCACGGGCTGGACCGCTCGAGCACCGCCGCACGGGTCGCCGACCTGCTCCGCGACCAGATCACCGACGGCGCGCTCGTCCCCGGCGCCCGCCTCCCCGAAGAGGACCTGTGCCGCGCCGTGAAGGTCTCGCGCAACACGATGCGCGAGGCGTTCCGGCTGCTCGTCCAGGAGCGCCTGCTGGTGCACGAGTTCAACCGCGGCGTGTTCGTCCGCCGCGTCGGCGCCGACGGGCTGTCCGACCTGTACCGGGTGCGGCGGATCCTGGAGTGCGAGGGCGTCCGGTGCGCCCCCGCGGCCGGGCGGGAGGCGGTCGACCGCGTGCGGGAGGCCGTCGAGGACGGCGAGGCCGCCGCCGCCGCGGGCCGCTGGCCGGACGTCGGCACCGCCGACATCCGCTTCCACCGGGCCGTCGCGGCGCTCGTCGGGAGCCCGCGGGTCGACGAGATGATCCGCCACCTGATGGCGGAGATGCGCCTGGTGTTCCACGAGATGGGGTCGCCGCGCGAGTTCCACGAGCCGTACCTTGCCCGCAACCGGCGGATGTACGACCTGCTGGCGGCCGGCGAGCACGAGGCGGCCGAGCGGGAACTGCGGTCCTACCTGGACGACGCGGAGGCCCAGCTCATCCGGGCCTACCGCGAGAAGGAGTGACCGGCCCCCACGGTGCGCCGCCGCCCGTTCACGGCGCGTAGTTCATGACGTGGTCGTGCAGCATGCGCGGAGCCTCGGGGTCGCGCCGCCGGAACGCCTCGATCAGCTCGGCGTGCTCGGCCGACTTGGAGTAGATCTCCGTCTGGTGCAGGCGCAGCGACAGCGTCGTCCACAGCTCGATGCCGAGGCCCTCCCACACCGACACCAGCAGCCGGTTGCCGGCCGTCTCGACGATCTCCCGGTGGAACGCGATGCTCAGCCGCATCTGCGCGTGCAGGTCGCCGTCCCGCGCGGCCTCCGCGAGCCGCCGGTTGTGCTCCTCGAGGGCGTCCAGCCGCTCGCCGATGTGCGGGAGCGCCAGCTCGACGGCCGTCCGCTCGAGGCCGGCCCGCACCGGGAAGATCTCGGCGAGGTCGCGTTCGGTGAAGTCGCGGACGCGCGCGCCCCGGTTCGGCAGCGACTCGATCAGCCGCTGCGCCTCGAGCTGCCGGAGCGCCTCGCGCACCGGCCCCTGGCTCACGCCCAGCTCGGACGCGATGCGCCGTTCGACGATGCGCTCCCCCGGCTCCCAGCGGCCGGCGCTGATGCCCTCCACGATGAACTCGCGGATCTGATCGGCGAGACCGGTGCGGAGCAGCTGGGCGGGAGTGGGCGCGTTCACGGTACTGCATCGTAGTCCTACGCCCGGTAAGTAA
This sequence comes from Actinomadura sp. WAC 06369, assembly GCF_003947565.1. Taxonomy (NCBI): domain Bacteria; kingdom Bacillati; phylum Actinomycetota; class Actinomycetes; order Streptosporangiales; family Thermomonosporaceae; genus Actinomadura; species Actinomadura sp. WAC 06369. Next base: position 14,561 of record NZ_QHJN01000030.1, read on the forward strand.
AGCTTGACCGGGGGGCCGTCCGGCGGCGGGGTAAGCGGGTCTTGACGAGGTAGAATATGATCGATCATAGATCAATGATGATCGGTGAGCGTCGTGGCGATCCTACGGCGTTACCCCCGAGTTAGGAAGGTCGCCGATGGCTGAGACGACCAGGTCGGCCGGCACCGCCGCCCCGGCCCGCACCCGCAGGACGCGCGGCGCCAAGGCGTCCGGGCGCCAGACCGCCCCCGAGACGGCGGCCGCGCCGGACGCGGACGCGCCGACCGGCACCGTCGGCCCGGACACCGACGCGGAGACGCTCATCGGCTACTACCGGCAGATGCTGCTGATCCGCCGGTTCGAGGAGCGGGCCGCGCGCGCGTACACCGAGGCGAAGATCGGGGGCTACTGCCACCTGAACCTCGGTGAGGAGGCCACGGTCGTCGGGCTGATGGCCGCGCTGCGGCCCACCGACTACCTGTTCACGAACTACCGCGAGCACGGCTACGCGATCGCCAAGGGCATCGGCCCCGACCGCGTCATGGCCGAGCTGTACGGCCGCTCCACCGGCGTGTCCAAGGGCTGGGGCGGGTCCATGCACATGTTCGACACCGAGGCGCGGCTGCTCGGCGGCTACGGCATCGTCGGCGGGCAGCTCCCGCTCGCCGCGGGCGCCGCGCTCGCCGTCAGCTACCGGGGCGGCGACGACGTCGTCATGTGCCAGATGGGCGACGGGACGACCGCGATCGGCGCGTTCCACGAGGCGCTCAACATCGCGGGCCTGTGGGACCTCCCCGCCGTGTTCGTCGTGATCAACAACGGGCTGGGCATGGGGACCACGGTGGAGAACTCCTCGGCCGAGCCGGAGCTGTACAAGCGCGGCGCCGCCTACCGGATGGAGTCCGCCCGCGTCGACGGGACGGACGTCGTCGCCGTGCGGGACGCCGCGGTGCTCGCGGTCGAGAAGGCCCGCGCGGAGAGCCGCCCCTACCTGCTGGAGACGATCAGCCCCCGGCTGAAGGGCCACTCGGTCGTCGACCCGGCCCGGTACCGGTCGAAGGAGGAGAGGGAGTCCCTCAAGGCCGCCGACCCGCTGGCCCGCATGGCGCTGGACCTCGCCGACCGGGGCATCCTGTCCCACGACGCGCGGGACGCGCTGGACGCCGAGGTCACCGCCGAGGTCGACGCCGCCGCGGCGTTCGCCGACGAGAGCCCCGCGCCGGACGTCTCCACCCTGTTCGACTACACCTACGCCACCCCGGTCCCGGGCGAGCTGCGCCGCCTGCCCGCGGACCCCGTATTCAGTTCCTGAGGAGCCGTCCGATGGCAACCGTCACCTACCGCCAGGCCCTCCGGGACACGCTCCGCGCCGAGATGATCAGGGACGAGAACGTCTTCCTGATGGGCGAGGAGATCGGGCTGTTCGAGGGCTCGTACAAGATCACCGAGGGGCTGCTGAAGGAGTTCGGGCCGCGCCGGGTGCGCGACACCCCGATCGCCGAGGAGGGGTTCGTCGGCGCCGCGATCGGCGCCGCCATGCTGGGCCTGCGCCCGGTCGTGGAGGTCATGACGATCAACTTCTCGCTGCTGGCGCTCGACCAGATCGTCAACCACGCGGCGAAGATCTACGGGATGTTCGGCGGGCAGGCCAGCGTCCCGATGGTCATCCGCACCCCGGGCGGCGGCGGGCAGCAGCTCGGCGCCACCCACTCGCAGAACGTCGAGCTGTTCTACTCGTTCATCCCGGGCCTGAAGGTCGTCGCGCCGAGCACGCCCGCCGAGGCGTCCGCCATGCTCAAGGCCGCGATCCGCGACGACGACCCGGTGCTGTTCCTGGAGAACCTCGCCCTCTACAACACCAAGGGCGAGCTGCCCGCCGCGGTCGAGGACGTCGCGCCCGGGCAGATCGGCCGCGCGGCCGTCACCCGCCCCGGCACCGACATCACGCTGATCGGCTACTCCCGGATGGCGCGCGTCGCCGCCGAGGTCGCCGAGACCCTCGCCGGCGAGGGGATCTCCGCCGAGGTCGTCGACCTGCGCAGCCTGCGCCCGCTGGACCGCGCGACGATCGTGGAGTCCGTCCGCAAGACGGGCTGCGCCGTCGTCGCCGAGGACGACTGGCTGACCTACGGCATCGGCGCCGAGATCGCCGCCACCATCCAGGAGGGCGCCTTCGACTGGCTGGACGCGCCGGTGCGGCGCGTCGCGATGGCCGAGGTGCCGCTCCCCTACGCCAAGTCCCTGGAGTCGGCGGCGCTGCCGTCCGCCGGGTCCCTGCTCACCGCCGCCCGCGACACCCTCCGCGCGACCGGCCGGCTCGCCGCCCTGGAGACCGCTTCATGACCGAGATCCTCATGCCCCGCCTCTCCGACACGATGGAGGAGGGCGTCATCAGTTCCTGGCAGAAGCAGCCGGGCGACGAGATCGCGGTCGGCGACGTCCTGGTGGACATCGAGACCGACAAGGCGGTCATGGAGTACGAAGCCTACGAGGCCGGCGTGCTCGAGAAGATCCTCGTCGGGGAGGGCGAGACGGCGGCGATCGGCGCGCCGATCGCGGTCGTGGTGCCGAAGGGCGCGGCGTCCGGCGCCGCCCCGGCGGCCGAGCCGGCGCCCGAGGCGAAGGCCGAACCGAAGGCCGAACCGGAGGCGGAGCCGGAGCCCGCGCCGAAGACCGAGGCCGCGCCCGCTCCGGCGGCGAAGCCGGAGGCGCCCGCCCCGGCGCCGCGGCGGACGGGCGCGTCCCGCCCGCCCGCGTCGCCGCTCGCGCGGCGGCTGGCCCGCGACCACGGCATCGACCTGGCCGCGCTGTCCGGTTCGGGCCCCGGCGGACGGATCGTCCGCGCCGACATCGAGGCCGCGGTCCGCTCCGGCGGCGCCGCGCCGCAGCAGGCGCCCGCCGCCGCGCCGTCCGCGCCCGCCGCGCCCGCGGCCGCGTCCCGGGCCGACGACCCGGACGTCGAGGCCGTGCCGCTGAACCGGTTCCGCAAGGTCGCGGCCCGGCGGCTCACCGAGAGCAAGCAGAACGCGCCGCACTTCTACCTCAACCGCGAGGTGGACGCCGAGGCCCTCGTCGCGTTCCGCCGGACGGTCAACGAGGCGCTCGCCCCGGCCAAGGTCAGCGTGAACGACCTGGTCGTCAAGGCGTGCGCGACGGCGCTGCGCGAGCACCCGGCCGTCAACGTCTCCTACACGGAGGAGAGCCTCCTCTTCCACAAGCGCGTGCACGTCGGCGTGGCCGTCGCGGTCGAGGACGGCCTGGTCGTCCCGGTCGTCCGGGACGCCGACCGCAAGAGCGTGTCGGAGATCGGCCGCGAGACCCGGGAGCTGGCCGGGCGGGCGCGCGACGGCAAGCTGTCGGCGAACGACATGAGCGGCGGGACGTTCAGCGTCAGCAACCTCGGCATGTTCGGCGTCGACTCGTTCTCCGCGGTGATCAACCCGCCGGAGGCGGCGATCCTCGCCGTGGGCGCCGTCCGGGACGAGCCGGTGGTGCGGGACGGCCAGGTCGTCCCGGGCAAGCGGATGGCGGTGACGCTGTCGGTGGACCACCGGGCGTGCGACGGCGCGACGGCCGCCGCGTTCCTGGCGCGGCTGGCGGAGCTGCTGGAGAACCCGCTGCTCATCGTGGCCTGACGGGCGGCCCGCCGCTCGGCCGGCGGTCCGGTCCCGCCCGGGTTCCCCGGACGGGACCGGACCGCCGGTGATATGCGAAGATCGCGGTCATGGCGGTGAACGTTCCCCTGGGGCCGCTGCTCGACCCGGCCTTCCACCTCGGCTCGGTCCCGACCACGTGGGCGGAGCTGCTCGGTTTCGCGACGGGCGCGGTCAATGTGTGGCTGGTCGTCCGGCAGAACATCATGAACTGGCCGATCGGCATCGCCAACGTCGTCCTGCTCGGCCTGGTCTTCCTCGACGGCGGGCTGTACGCCGACGCGGGGCTGCAGATCGTCTACATCGGGCTGCAGGCGTACGGCTGGTGGGTGTGGCTGTACGGCGGCGAGGGCCGCGACGCCCTGCCCGTCCGGCGCACGACCCGCGCCGAGTGGGCGGCGCTGCTCGCGGCCGGCGCGGCCGGGACCGCCGCGATCACCTGGCTGCTGACGGCGTTCACCGACTCGACCGTCCCGTTCTGGGACGCGCTGACGACGGCCCTGTCGCTGATGGCGATCTACGGGCAGTCGCGCAAACTGCTCGAGTCGTGGTGGATCTGGATCATCGCCGACCTCGTGTACATCCCGCTGTACTTCCACAAGGACCTGAAGCTGACGAGCGCCCTCTACATCGTCTTCCTGTCGCTGTGCGTGGCCGGCCTCACCGCCTGGTACCGGGACTGGCGGGGCACCGGACGCGCGGAGCCCGCCCCGGCGGCCGCATGACGTACGAGCACGGCCTCGTCATCGGCAAGTTCTACCCGCCGCACGCGGGGCACCACCATCTGATCGACACCGCCGCCGCGGCGTGCGCCCGGGTGAGCGTGGTCGTCGCGGCGTCCAGCGTCGAGAGCGTCCCCCTCGCGCTGCGGACGGCGTGGCTGCGGGAGGCGCACCGGCAGCCGAACGTCGAGGTCGTCCCGGTCGTGGACGACGCCGAGATCGACTACGAGTCCGACGCGGCGTGGTCGGCGCACGTCGCCGCGTTCCGCGCGGGGCTCGCGCTCCGCTCGGGGCTCGGCGTCAACGTCCCGCCGGTCGACGCGGTGTTCAGCTCCGAGCCCTACGGGCCCGAGCTCGCCGCGCGGTTCTCCGCCGCGCACGTCCCGGTGGACCCGCCGCGGGAGCGGTTCCCCGTCAGCGGGACGGCCGTCCGCGCCGACCCGGCCGGGAACTGGCAGTGGCTCTCCCCGCCCGTCCGCGCGTACCTGGCCCGCCGGGTGGTGGTGGTCGGCGCGGAATCGAGCGGCACCACCACGCTGGCGCGCGCGCTGGCCGCGCACTACGCCGAACGCGGCGGCGTGTGGGCGGCGACCCGGTGGGTGCCCGAGTACGGCCGCACCTACACCGAGGAGAAGCTCGCCGCCGCGCGCCGGGACGCCGGCGACGCGTCGCTGTGGCTGGACGACCTGGTGTGGGAGTCCGCCGAGTTCACGCGGATCGCCGAGCGGCACGCCGCGCTGGAGGACGCCGCCGCCCGGTCGGGCTCGCCGCTGCTCGTCTGCGACACCGACGCGTTCGCGACGGCCGTGTGGCACGAGCGCTACGTCGGCGGCCCGGCGCCCGACGTCGAGGCCGTCCACGAGCGCGTCCCGCACCACCTGTGGATCCTCACCGATCCGGCGGGCGTCCCGTTCGTGCAGGACGGCTGGCGCGACGGCGAGTCGGTCCGGACGTGGATGGCGGACCGGTTCCGGGAGGAGCTGAAGCGGCGCGGCCTCCCCCACGTCGCGGTCACCGGCCCCCACGAGGAGCGCCTGGCCGCCGCGGTCGCCGCGGCCGACGGCCTCCTCGCCGAGCCCTGGCCGTTCGCGGCTCCCCTGACCGCCCGGCGCTAACCGGCCCAGACGAGGTCGGCGACGTAGAACTCCTTGATGTCGGCGAGGACGAGGTACTCGATGCAGGCCGCGGTGCCGGGCGCGCTGTGGGTGTAGTGGACGCCGACGCCGTCGAGGGGGCGGCCCGGCGGCGGCAGGCCCGCGTCGACGGCGGTGCCGCCGTGCCGGGCGAGGTCGCAGAGGAAGTCGACCAGATCGTCCCGGATGGGCGGCGGCACGGACTCGAGCACGTCGGCCGCGACCTCCGAGCAGTAGACGGTCCAGCCGCTCTTCTCCCGTCGCGGCGCTCCGGCGGTCACCCGCGGGGACGGGGACCGCGGCGCGCGGCGATGTCGTCGAGGGCGACGGCGCCCCGCCGGTCGAGGGCGCGGGCGCGGCGCCGCTCCCGGTCGGGCAGCTGGTCGAGCATCGCCTCGGCGTACCAGCCGGACAGGACGTCGTCGAGTTCGCGGCCCTGCTCGGCGCCGCGGACCTCGGCGATGAACGCGGCGCGCTTCTCGCGGGACAGGTGCGCGCCGATGCCGTCGATGGTGCGCGGGATGCGGTGCACCCGCCCGTGGTGGCGCGGGGGTTCGGTCGGCATGGCGCTCATCGGACTCCCCTCCGTCGGTCCCGGAGACGCTACCGCGCGCCGCCGACATCGCCTCCCATGATGGCCGGGGCGGGGCGCGGGCGTCCGATCAACGCGCCGGGTCGAGGGAGAACAGGTCCTCGTCGACGCGGTCGAGGGCGAGCCGGACGGCGCCGAGGCTCACCGACTCGTCCCCGAGCGGGGACGCCTCGACGCGGACGGGCCGCAGGCAGAGCGGGCCGACGTGCGCGGCGAGTTCGGCGACGAGGGGCCCGCCGGGACGCACGAGGGGCCCGCCGACGACGATCGTCTCGGGGTCGAGGGCGAGGGCCATCGCGGCGACGCCGCGCGCCATCCGGGCGGCCACCCGCCCGACGGGTTCGGCGGCGAGGGCGGCCGCGGTGTCGCGGAGGCCCAGTTCGGGCAGCATGCCGATCTCCCCGGCCGCGCCGCGGCCGCGGTGCAGGCGGCCGCCGATGAGGACGCCGACGCCGGTGTGCAGGCCCGCGTGGACGCACACGACGTCGTCCGCGTCGCGCGCGGCGCCGCGCCACCGCTCGGCGAGCGCGGCGAGGTTGGCGTCGTTCTCGACCAGGACGGGGCAGGCGAAGGAGCGGGCCAGCTCGCGGCCGAGGGGCACCCCCGCCCAGCCGGGGACGACCGTGCAGGACGCGACGGTGCCGGACGGGTCGACGACGCCGGGGGTCCCGGCGGCGACCGCGCGCAGCGAGCGGCGCGCGACCCGGGCGGCGGCCAGGCACGTCTTGACGGCGGCGCGCACCGCCGCGATCCGCTCCGCGGGCGGGGCGTCCGGCGGCAGGTCGGCGCGGTGGCCGCCGGCGACGTCCCCGGCGAGGTCGGCGACCAGCAGCCGCACCCGGTGCGCGTCGATCTCGAAACCGAGGACGTGGCCGGCCTCGGCGCGGAAGCGGTAGCGGCGGGCGGGGCGGCCGAGCCCCGCCCCGTGCCGGGGCGCGACCTCGGCGACGAGCCCGCGGGCGGCGAGGTCGCCGAGCACGCCCTCGGCGGTGGGGCGCGACACCCCGATCCGCTCGGCGAGCCCGGACAGCGTGAACTCGCCGCCGGCGCGGAGCACGCGGAGCGTCGCGGCGGAGTTGAGGCGGCGCAGCACCGAGGGGTCTGCCCCGTGCGAAGGCGGTCGGGTCACGTCGCCCCTTGACAGCGGTCGGTGGACGGTCGACTTTGTGAAAGAAGATTGCGTAACGCCGGTCGGATGGCGGCGGGTCGAATATACCCAGCTCGGAGGGCGTGGCGATGGACGACGGGGGCCCTGCGGTCGCGGTGGCCGGAGCCGGTCTGCGGGGCGCCGGGTACGCGGCGCGGATCCGGCGCGGCGGACGGGCGCGGATCGTCGCCGTGGCCGAGCCCGATCCCGTCCGGCGGGAGCGGTTCGCGGCCGAGCACGGGATCCCGCCGGAGCGCCGGTATCCCGGCTGGCGGGAGATGGCGGACGCGGGCCGCGTCGCCGACGGCGTGATCGTCGCGACGCAGGACGCCGAGCACGCCGGGCCCGCGGTCGCGTTCGCCGGGCTGGGCTGCCACGTCCTGCTGGAGAAGCCGATGGCGCCGTCGGAGGCGGAGGCCCGGCGCGTCGCGGACGCGGTCGAGCGGGCGGGCGTGATGCTCGCCGTGTGCCACGTCCTGCGCTACACCCCCTACACCCGGGCGGTGCGGGGGCTGATCGCGGCGGGACGGATCGGGACGCCGCTCAGCGTGCAGCATCTCGAACCGGTCGGGTGGTGGCACCACGCGCACTCGTACGTGCGCGGCAACTGGCGGCGGGAGGACGAGTCGGGGCCGATGCTGCTGACGAAGTCGTGCCACGACCTCGACTGGCTCGTCCACGTGATGGGCGAGGCCCCGGCGCGGGTGTCGTCGTTCGGGCGGCTGTCGCACTTCCGCCCGGAGAACCGGCCCGAGGGGGCCGCCGACCGCTGCCTCGACTGCGCGGCCGAGCCGCGCTGCGCGTACTCGGCGCCGCGCCTGTACCTGGGCGGGCTGCGGCGGGGCGAGGAGTGGCCGCTCGGCGCGGTCACCGGCGAGCGCACCGAGGAGGGCGTCCTGCGGGCGCTGCGGGACGGCCCGTACGGGCGGTGCGTGTACGCGTGCGACAACGACGTCGTCGACCACCAGGTGGTGAACATGGAGTTCCCGTCCGGGGCGACGGGAGTGTTCACGATGACGGCGTTCACCCCGGCCGCGCAGCGGCGGACGCGCGTGTTCGGGACGTCCGGGTCGATCGAGGGCGACGGCGCGAGCATCGCGGTGCACGACTTCGTCACCGGCGGGACGGAGGTGCTGCGGCCGGGCGGGGACGCCGGCGGGCACGGCGGCGGCGACGACGCGCTCGCGGACGCGTTCGCCGAGGCGCTGGCCACCGGGGACCCGTCCCGGCTGGGCACCGGCGCCGCCGAGAGCCTCGCCTCCCACCGGGTCGTGTGGGCCGCCGAGCGGGCGCGCCGCGACGGCACGGTCGTCGACCTCGGCGCGGGCGGTGCGCCGTGAAGGCCGGGCGGGCGGGCGCCGCGGTCGCGCTCGTCCCGGCGCTCCTCCTCGTGCTGGGGGCCTGTTCCGGGGGGTCGGGCGGGTCCGGGACGAACGACGGGCGCGGGCCCATCACGTTCGCGACCGGCAAGGACCTCACGCGGACGGTCCAGCGGCTCGCCGACGGCTGGAACCGGGCCCGCCCGGACGAGCGGGTCCGGATCGTGGAGCTTCCCGAGGACGGCGACCGGGCGCGGCAGCAGCTCGTCCAGAACATGCGGATCGAGTCGGACGCCTACGACGTGGTGCGGCTCGACGCCGTGTGGACGGCCGAGTTCGCCGCGCACCGCTGGATCGTGCCGCTGTCGGACGGGCTCGTCGACACCGGCACGTTCGTCCCGGCGTCCCTGGAGACCGGGAAGTACCGGGGCAGGCTGTACGCGGCGCCGTGGCTGACCGGCACGGGCGTCCTGTACTACCGGACGGACCTGCTGGAGAAGGCCGGGTTCGACGGGCCCCCGGCGACGTGGGCGCGGATGCGCGAGCAGTGCGCCGCGGTGCGGAGGCTGCCCGAAGGCGGGGACGTCGGCTGCTACGCGGGCCAGCACGGCAAGTACGAGGGGCTGACGGTCAACTACGCGGAGGCGGTGCAGTCGGCGGGCGGCGCGGTGTTCGACGCGTCCGGGAGGCCCGCGGTGGACACGCCCGCGGCCAAGGCCGGTCTGCGGTTCCTCGTCGAGTCGTTCGAGGACGGGACGATCCCGGCGAAGGCCGCCACGTTCATGGAGGAGGACGGCCGCCGCGCCTTCCAGGAGGGCGACCTCGTCTTCCACCGCAACTGGGCGTACGTGTACGCGCTCGCGGCGGCCGGCGACGGGTCGTCCGCGGTGGAGGGGAGGTTCGACGTCGCGCCGATCCCCGGGCTGGACGGGCCGGGCTCGGGCACCCTCGGCGGCAACAACCTCGCGGTGTCGGCGTTCTCCCGCCACCAGGCGACCGCCCGCGACTTCGTCGCGCACATCGTCGGGCCGGAGGTCCAGCGCGAGTACGGGCGCGCGCAGTCGTTCCCGCTGTCGCTCGCGGCGCTCTACGACGACCCCGGGATGGTCGAGCGGTACCCGTACCTGCCGGTGCTGGAGGAGGGCCTGCGGACCGCGCGGCCGCGGCCCGCCGTCGTCCGCTACAACGAGGTGTCGGCCGCGATCCAGGACCACGTCGCCGCCGCCGTCGCCGGCGACACGACCGTCGACCGGGCCGCCGCCGACCTCCAGGCGGCCCTCACCGCACTGACGGGCTGACCCGGTTCCGGTACTCCGACGGCGGCACGCCCGTCCGGCGGACGACGTGCGCGCGGAGCGAGTCGGCGCTGCCCAGGCCCGTGAGGCGCGCCAGCCGGTCCATCGGCAGCCGCGTCGTCTCCAGCAGCTCGCAGGCCCGGTCGACCCGCCGGTGCAGCAGCCACCGCAGCGGGCTGAGGCCGGTCTCCGCGCGGAAGCGGCGGGACAGCGTGCGGGTGCTGACCCGGGCGTGCCGGGCCAGGTCGGCGAGCGACAGCGGCTCGGCGAGCCGCTCCAGCGCCCACGCGCGGGTCGCGGCCAGCGACGCGTCCGGTTCGGCGGGCACCGGGTCGTCCACCACCTGCACCTGGTCGCCGGGGCGCGGCGGCGCCGCCACGGTCAGCCGCGCGATCTCGGCGGCCGCCGCGGCGCCCCGGTCCGTCCGCACGATGTGCAGGCACAGCTCGATCCCGGCGGCCGCGCCGGCCGAGGTCAGCACAGGGCCGTCCGCCTCGTACAGGACGTCCGGCAGCACGGTCGCCGCGGGGAACCGCTCGGCGAGCGCGGCGGTCAGGCCCCAGTGCGTGGTGGCGCGGCGGCCGTCCAGCAGGCCCGCCTCGCCGAGCACGAACACGCCCGTGCAGATCGCCGCGACGCGCGCCCCGGCGGACGCCGCGCCGCGCACCGCCCGCAGGACCCGCGCGTCCACGTCGGCGCGCCCTCCCCCGCCCACGACGAGGACCGTCCCGGCGCCCGCCGCGGCGTCCAGCCCGTGCGGCGCGACGACGTCGAGACCGCCCACCGTCTCCAGCGGGACGCCCGGCTCGGCCGCGCACACGCGCAGCTCGTAGCCCGGCCCGGCGCCGAACACCATGTGCGGGATGGTGACGTCGAACGCCATCACCGGCGGCACCACGACGACCGCGACCGTGTGCGCCTCCACTGCGCGCATTGGCGAGAACCTCCGGAGGGTTGGCGAGCGGACCCCTGACGCCGCGCCCGCGGCGGCCCGCACCATGGTCAAGCCGCGGCCGGAGCGCCCTGTTCCCGGCCGCCGTGACCCCAGGGAGAACCATGCCTTTCCACCTCATCGTCGGCCGGGGCGCCACCGCCTCGGCCACCGCGCGCCTCCTCGCCGACGGCGGCGACCGCGTCCGGATGGTGTCGCGCAGCGGCGCCGGGCCCGACCACCCCGGCGTCGAGCGGATCGCGCTGGACGCGACCGACGCCGACGCCCTGTCCCGCGCCGCCGAGGGCGCCGCCACCGTCGTCAACACCGCCGCCCCCGCCTACACCACCTGGCCGGAGGCGCTGCCGCCGCTGTTCGACGCGGTGCTCACGGCCGCCGAGCGGTCCGGCGGCGACTACGTCATGCTCGGCAACCTGTACGGGTACGGCCCGGTCGACGGGACGCTCACCGAGGAGCACCCGCTCGCGGCGGCCGGCCCCAAGGGACGGGTCCGCGCGCGGATGTGGCTCCGCGCGAAGGAGGCCCACGACGCCGGCCGCGTCCGCGCCGCCGAGGTCCGCGCCGGGCAGTTCCTCGGCGCCGGCGCGTACTCGATCTTCTCGCTGCTCGTGCTGCCCAAGGTGCTCGCCGGACGCCTCGCCCTCGTGCCCGCCGCACCGGACGTCCCGCACCCCTTCACGGCCGTCGGCGACGCCGCCCGCGCCCTCGTCGCCGTCGCCCGCTCCGCGGACGGCTGGGGGCGCGCCTGGCACGCCCCGGTGATCACGGCGTCCGTGCGGGAGGCCGCCGGACGGCTGGCCGCGCTGGCCGGCGCGCCCGAGCCGCGCCTCGCGTCCATGACCGACCGCGAACTCACCCTCCTCGGCCTCGGCGACCCCTTCTGGGAGGAGCTCTGGGAGACCGGCCACATGGCGCGCCGCCCGCTCTCCGTCGACGCCTCCGCCCTCGCCGAGCGGTTCGGCGTCGAGGCGTCGCCGCTGGACGGCGTCCTCGAGGAGATGCTTCCGGCCTACTCGTAGCCGAGGCCGTAGCCGAACGGGAACAGCGGCTTCTTGCCGTCGCCCCGGTTGATCGGCTGCTGGCCCGAGTCGGACGGCCACGTGACCGGGAGCCGGCCGGTGGGCGCGGTCTCGCCGAACAGGACGTCCGCGACGCCCGCGCCCTCGGTGCCCGGCAGCCACGACGCGACCAGGGCGTCCCAGCCGGACAGCCGCCCCGCGACGTCGAGCGGGCGGCCCGACACCAGGACGACGATGACCGGGACGTCGGCGGCCCGCAGGCGCTCGATGGTCTTCACGTCGGCCTCGTCCAGTCCCAGGTCGCCGGTGCGGTCGCCGTGGTACTCGGCGTACGGGTCCTCGCCGACCACGGCGATCGCCGCGTCGTAGGAGTCGTCGACGCCGCTGCCGTCGGCGCTGTAGACGACCTCCGTGTCGGAGTCGGCGACCCGGCGGACGCCCTCCAGGATCGTCGTGCCGGGGGTGGTGTCGCCCGGTTCGCCCTGCCAGGTGACCGTCCAGCCGCCGGACTGGCGGCCGATGTCGTCCGCGCTGCGGCCCGCGACGAGGATCTTGTCGTCGGTGGCGCCGAGCGGCAGGACGTCCCCGGAGTTCTTCAGCAGCACCTGCGACTTCGCCACCGCCCGGCGGGCGAGGGCGCGGTGGGCGGCGCCGCCCACCGCGCCCAGCAGGCGGCGGTCCGCCATCGGCCGCTCGAACAGGCCCAGCTCGAACTTCTTCGTCAGGATCCGCCGGTTCGCGTCGTCGATCCGCGCCAGGGGCACGTCGCCCTCCCGCACCTCGGCGCGCAGGTAGCGGATGAACTTCTTCCACTCCTCCGGCACCATCACGACGTCGATGCCCGCGTTGATCGCCTTGGCGACCTCGTCGCGGGTGAAGCCCGGCTCGCCGTCGATCTGGTCGACGCCGTTGTAGTCGGAGACGACGAACCCGCCGAACCCCAGCTCGCCCTTCAGCACCTCGGTGATCAGGTACCGGTGCTCGTGCAGCTTCACGCCGTTCCACGAGCTGTACGACACCATGACCGAGCCGACGCCGCGCCGGACGGCCTCGCGGAACGGCGGCAGGTGGATCTCGCGGAGCCGCTCCTCGGAGACCCGCGCGTCGCCGCGGTCGTCGCCGCCCTGCGTCGCGCCGTCCCCGAGGTAGTGCTTCGCGGTCGCCAGGACGGACGCCGGCCCGGCGCCGAGCCGCTCGCCCTGCAAGCCGTCGATCATCGTGGTCATCGCCGAGGGCAGGCCCGGCACCTCGCCGAACGACTCGTACGTCCGTCCCCAGCGGTCGTTGCGGACCACGCAGACGCACGGCGCGAAGTTCCAGTCGACGCCGGTGGCCGCCATCTCCCGCGCGGTCGCGGCCCCGATCTCCCGGACGAGCCCGGGGTCGCGGGCCGCGCCGAGCCCGATGTTGTGCGGGAAGATCGTCGCGCCGACGACGTTGTTGTGGCCGTGGACGGCGTCCACGCCGTACATCAGCGGGACGCGCAGGGGCGCGGCGAGCGCGGCCTTCTGCAGCCCGTCGTACATGTCCGCCCAGCTCTCGGGGGTGTTCGGCGCGGGCGCCGAACCGCCGCTCGACAGCACCGAGCCGATCCGGTGCTCGGTGATCTCGGCGGGCCGGATGTACCGGCGCTCGGGCTGGGTCATCTGCCCGAGCTTGTCGTCGAGGCTCATCCGCGCCAGCAGGTCGTCCACGCGCCGCGCGACCGGCAGCTTCGGGTCGAGGTACGGGAGGGGGTCCGCGTCCCCGGCCGCGGTGAGCACCGCCGCGTCCCGGCCGTCCGCGCCCGTCCCGTCCGTCCGGTCCGTGCCGCCGGCGGCGCGCGCGTCGATGCGCGCGGAGCCGCCGCCGGTGCCGATCGCGAGCGCGGCGAGCATGCCGAGGGCCAGGACGCGGTGCCGGGCGCGGACGGTCCGCCGCCGCGTCGCCTTCCCCGAGGAGCAGTACATGCGGCGAAGCGTTTCCGCGGACGATCAATCTCAACGCAACCGAATGCCACCACCTGGGCAATATCTGACGGCGCCGACCGGATGAATGCCAACAATCCGGACGTTCAGGGCGACCGCCCGGTACCGAACCGAGGACCTCCGGGACCACAACCCGGCGTGCAGACCACCACACCACGGACGCCACGCCCCCTACCGGGGCAATGCCGGATGCAGGAATCGAACCTACCTATAGCGACTTATGAGATCGCCGAATGCACCAGCATTCCTATCCGGCGCGGAGGGTGCGGGATTCGAACTCGCGCAGGTGACCCTGACCACGGCTTAGCAAGCCGGTGCCTTACCGCTCGGCCAACCCTCCGAGAAAACAAAAGACCGCCCGTGGTCTGCGGGCGGTCGACGGACGAACGTGCTCGTCACGTCCCTCCGAGGCTCCCGAGACCGGGGTGGCTGCGGCTGTGCATTCGGTGTCGGTGCATCGCTTTCTCCCCTCCCGCTCTCGTTCGCTTGCACACCCATGATGCCCCCGCGCTATTGCTGACGCAAGCCTTTTTCTGGGACGCCCCCGGAACTGCGAAGCCGCCTTTTTCCCGGCGCGCGCCGCCCCGCCCGGCGGCGCGGAATGTGTCACCGGTCACCGTGACCGGGGCGGCGGCGCGGAAGCGTGGCGGCGGGCGCGCCTTAGGATGTGCACGGAAGGCGGTGGACGTTTGGACGAGCGCGGCAGGGGAACGTGCGGCGACCCGATCGACTACCCGCCCGTCGGCTGCCTCTACGAGGTGCGCTACACGCTCGGCCCGCACGGCGCGGGCACCGTGCAGTTCCCCGACGAGTTCGCGCTGGGCCGCTGGTTCACCGCGATGGCCGCCGAGGGCCTGTTCGCCCCGGAGGACTTCACCGTCCCGGACGAGGACGGCCGCAACGGCTACCGGATCTTCTGCGTCACCGGCGGCGGCCGCACGGAGATCAGCTACTTCCATCCGCGGCTCGTCCGGGGCCGGATCGAGGGCCGCCGGCGCCGCCGCTGAGCCCGTCCCCCGCCGCGCCGGTGCCGCGTCTGGAGGGGGTCCTGGAGCGGCTCGGCAAGCACGGCGAAACCGACTCCCGCATCGTGCTGTCCACCGCGTACGGGGGCGGCGGGCGGGTCAGCCGGGCGCGCGGGCGCTGATCCGGCTCCGCGGGACGATCGGGACCGTGCCGCCGCGCTCGACGCGGCGGAGGCGGGCGTCCATGCCGCGCCGGTGGAGTTCGCCCTCGAAGTCCGACAGCGGCGACTTGAACACGGTGTAGTCGTCGTAGTGGACGGGCACGACGGTGGCGCAGCCGGACGTGCTGAGCCAGCGGGCGCCCTGCCGTCCGTCCATCGTGACGGTGAGCAGGCCGAGCAGCTTCGTTCCGCCCAGGTGGACGACGCCCGCGTCGATCCGCGGGTACCTGCGGGCGATCTCGGCGACGGCGTCGTGCATGAGCGTGTCGCCGCTGATGTACATGCGGAGTTCGGGGTCGCCGGCGCGCGGGCCGAACTCCAGCAGGGCGCCCATGACGGGCGGCAGGGCGTGCCGCAGCGGGCCGGGCGCGTGCCGTCCGGGCATCGCGGTGACGGTGACGCGGTGGTCGCCCTTGACGAGCGGCTGGCCCTCCCAGGTCCGCAGGCCGACGGCCTCCCGGAAGCCGCGGCCGTTCAGCGTCCGGGCGGCGGCGCCGGTGGTGAGGACGGGCAGGCCGCGGTCGAGGTGCCGTTCGGCGACGGGGTCCCAGTGGTCGTCGTGCAGGTGGGACAGGACGACGGCGTCGACGGCGGGCAGGTCGTCCACGGTGATCGCGGGGTCGCGGAGGCGTTCGCTGGAGAGGCCGTAGCCGAGGTACGCGCGGTCGCCGCGGCGCAGGAAGTTCGGATCGGTGAGCAGTGTGAACGGCCCGTACCGGATGATGGTCGTGGCGTTCCCGATGAAGGTCAGTGTCGCGTCGGGCATGGTTCCCCCTGCGATGGCGAGCCCGTTCCGGCAGGCGCACCCCCTACCCGGATATGTGTCTGCATACCGGGATCTACTCCGACATAGTGGAACCATGACGTGGACCGCTCCCACCGTGACCCGCTCCCATCCCTGGGCCGACCACCTGACCGGCGACGAGCGCTCGCTCGCCGACGCCTGGCTCGACCACCACCGCGAGACGCTGCTGTGGAAGTGCGCAGGGCTGACGGCGGAGCAGCTCAAGCTGCGCTGCGTCGAGCCGTCCGAGCTGTCGCTGCTGGGGCTCGTCCGGCACATGGCGGAGGTCGAGCGCGACTGGTTCCGGACGCGGTTCGCCGGGGAGAAGGTCGAGTACCTGTACGTGTCGGACGACGACCTCGTGGCGGAGTTCCGGGTCGAGGACGCCGACGCGGAGGCCGACCTGGCCGTGTACACCGCGGAGATCGAGGCGTGCCGGCGGGCGACGGCGGGCCGGTCCCTCGACGAGACCTACCTCGACCCGCGGCGCGGCGAGGAGATGAGCCTGCGCTGGGTGTACTGGTCGATGGTGGAGGAGTACGCGCGCCACAACGGCCACGCGGACCTGCTGCGCGAGCGCATCGACGGGAGCACGGGGCACTGAGGGGCAACGCGATCGTCCTGGGCGTCGTCCTGCTCTCGTCGTTCACGTTCCCGCTGACGATCACGGGGGCGTCGGTGGCGCTGCCGGACATCCGGGACGACCTCGGCGCCGGGCTGACCGCGTCGCAGTGGGTGATCACCGGGTACAACGCGTGCTTCGCGAGCTTCCTGGTCGCGATGGGCTCGCTCGCGGACGTCGCGGGCCGGCGGCGCATCTTCATCGGCGGCGTGGCCCTGTTCTGCGCGACGGGCCTCGCCGCGGCGGCGTCCCGGGACGTGCTGACGCTCAACGCGGTGCGGGCGCTCGGCGGCGTGGGCGCCGCGGCGGCCGCGACGGGCGGGTCGGCGATCCTGGCGGCGACGTTCCACGGGGCGGCGCGGACGCGGGCGTTCGGGGCGCTCGGGACCGTGCTCGGCACGGGCCTGGCGTTCGGGCCGACGGTCGGCGGGCTGCTGGTGGAGACGCTGGGCTGGCGGGCCGCGTTCGGGGTGCCGGCGGCCGTCGCGGGGCTGGTGCTGGTGCTCGTCCCGGTGCTGCCCGGGGCGCGGGGCGACGCCGGACGGCGCATCGACTGGGCGGGCGCGGGGCTGTTCACGGCCGCGCTGCTGGCGCTGATCACCTCGATCGTGGAGGGCGGCGAGCGCGGGTTCGGCGGCCCGCTCGTGCTGGGCGGCTTCGCGGCGGCGGGGGCGATGGCGGCGGCGTTCGTCGCGGTGGAGCGGCGCGCGGACGACCCGATGTTCGAGCTCGGGCTGCTCGCGAACCCGAAGTTCTCGTCGTACGCGGTGGCGGCGGGGTCGATCGTGTTCGTGCTGGTGCCGCTGCTGGTGTACCTGCCGTCGTACCTGATCGCCGTGGTGGGGCTGGACGCGGGCGAGGCGGGCGTGTGGCTGCTGATGCTGACGGCGCCGACCGTGGTGCTGCCGATGGCCGGGACGGCGCTCGCCAAGCGGCTCCCGGCGGGCGCCGTGGTGGCCGGGTCGGTGGCGGTGACGGGCGTGGGCGCGCTGCTGCTGGTGACGATCGGGCCGGGCAGCACGCCGTGGGCGCTGGCCGTGCCGCTTGCGCTGACCGGGGCCGGGTTCGGGCTGTCCACCGGGCTGCTGGACGGCCTGGCGGTGACGGTCGTCCGGCCGGAGCAGGCCGGGACGGCGGCCGGGATGTTCTCGACGGCGCGGCTGGCCACCGAGACCGTCGGGATCGCGGTGGTGGGCGCGGCGCTCGCGGCGCTCAGCGGGGACCGGCTGACCGGGTCGCACTACACCGACGCGCTGCGGATCGTCTGCGCGGCGCTGGCGCTGTTCGCGGCGGCCGCGACCGCGTGCGTCCTCGGGCTGTCACGCAAACCTGTCGGGCACGGTGCGGCGCCGGGTGGTTGACTGTCCGGGTGCAGACCGAAACCTCCCAGTCCGCTCCGGCCGCCCAGTCCGTTCCGGCCGCCCGGTCCGCGCTGTTCGCCCGGCTCGTCGAGATCGGCGGCGGCCCGCCGGACGCGGCGGCCGCGGCGGTGACGCTCTACGACCGGCACGGCGTGCTGGTGGTGCGGGTCGGCGACGTCGCGGTCAAGGCGCACCAGCCCGACCGGGAGCTCGGACCGGAGTTCGCCGACCGGATCCGGCTGGCGGCGGCGCTGCCGCACATCCTGCTGGGCCCGGCCGGGCCTCCGGTCGACGCGGACGGCCGGACGGTGACCGTCGCGCCCTACGGGGAGCCGGTGGACCCGGCGCGGGACCTGCCGTGGGAGGAGGGCGCGCGGCTGCTCGCCGCGCTGCACCGGGTGCCCGTCCCGGCCGGCGCGCCGTCCTGGGGGCGTCCGGAGCGGGTCGCGCGGCTGGTCGGGCGGCTCGGGGCGGGACCGGCGGAGGACGCGGTGCGGCGCGCGTTCGCCGGGCTGCCCGCGTGGATCCGCGGCGAGGGCGCCGAGCCGCCGCGCGCCCGGGAGTGCGTCGTGCACGGCGACTGGCACCTCGGGCAGATGGTCCGCGCGCGGGACGGCTGGCGCCTCATCGACATCGAGGACCTGGGCCGCGGCGACCCCGCCTGGGACCTCGCGCGCCCCGCGGCGCTGTACTGCGCCGGCGTGCTGGACCCGGCCGAGTGGGAGCGGTTCCTCGGCGCCTACCGGGACGCCGGGGGCCCGGCGGTCCCGCCGGACGGCGACCCGTGGGCGGCCCTGGACATACCCGCGCGAAGTTTGGCGATCCAGATCGCCGCCACGTGCGTCCAATCCGCGAGGAAGGGCGATCGACCGCTGGACGGACCCGAGGAGGCGATGGTCGACGCCTGCAGGAGAATGGCCTGCATCGAAATCGGCGGAGAACCGGCATGACGTGACGGGGAACCTGCCCTAGATTTAGCCTCTACCTGGGGTTCCATAACGGAAGGGATGACAACGCGATGCACTGCCCTAAGTGCCGTGGCGTGATGCGGACCTACACCCGGAGCGGCGTTCACATCGAACAGTGTGACGCGTGCCGGGGCATTTTCCTCGACTACGGCGAGCTGGAGGCCCTCAGCCAGATGGAGGCCCAGTACCGGGCCGCGCCGCCGGCCGCGCCGGCCGCGCCCGCGACCCCGGGGTGGAGCGCGCCGGCGGCGGCGCCGCAGGTGCACCACCACCACCATGGCGCGCACCACCACCGCCCCTACGGCGGCAGCGTGTTCCACATGCTGTTCTCCACCTGACGCCCGCGCACGGCGACGGCCGTGCGGCCCGCTCCCCGGGGGAGCGGCGACCGCACGGCCGCTTTTTCGCGCCCGCCTTCCCGTGCCGCCTTCCGTGCCCGCCTTCCGTGCCCGCCTTCCGTGCCCGCCGGCCGTGCCCGCCGTCAGAGGCGGGGGTCGACCGGCTCCGACTCCAGCGCCAGCACCGCGAAGACGGCCTGGTGCACCCGCCACAGCGGCTCCCGGCCGGTGAGCCGGTCGAGCGCCTCCAGGCCGAGCGCGTGCTCCCGCATCGCGAGGGACCGCTTGCGGCCGAGCGACCGGCCGCGCAGCCGCTCCAGGTTCTCGGGCTCGGTGTAGTCCGGGCCGTAGATGATCCGCAGGTACTCGCGGCCCCGGCACTTGGTCCCCGGCTGGATCTTGACGTCGTCGGGGAACGGGCCGAGCGGCTTGACGACCATGCCCTCGCCGCCCGCCGCGGTCAGCTTCTCCCACCACTCGGCGACGGCGGCGTCCGCGTCCGGCGCGGTCAGGTCGGCGACCAGCGAACCGGTCCGCCGCACGAACCCCGTCGGGTCGGCGTCCGCGAGCCGCCCGGCGACCTCCATGTGCCAGTCGTGGTCGCGGGCGGTCGCCCACGCCCGGTCCTCCCCCGCCAGGACCTGGAACGGCGCGATGCCGAGGCCGCCGAGCCCGTCCGCGTCCACGTCCCAGCAGTAGCGGGCGTACGCGTCGCGGAACCGGGCGGCGTTCGCGGCGCGCCGGTCGACGTGCCCGCGCAGCCCGCCGACGTCGAGGCCGCGGCGCTCGGCGCGGGCCAGCAGGTCCGCCGCCACCGGCAGGGACGCGCGGGCGGCGGCGCCGGTCGCCGCGTACTGGGTGCGGATGAGGTCCATCGCCTTCGCCGACCACGGCAGCAGCTCGCAGTCCAGGACGAGCCAGCCGGTGCCGAGCTCGTCCCACAGCCCGGCGGCGCCGATCGCGGCGCGCAGCCGCGCCAGCGCCGCGTCCGTCCGGGCGGGGTCGCGGAAGAACGCGCGGCCGGTGCGGGTGTACAGGGCGCCGGCCGTCCCGTCGTCCACGCCGAACCGCGCGGCGGCGACGGACGCGTCGCGGCACACCACCGCGACCGCCCGCGAGCCCATGTGCTTCTCCTCGCACACCACCCGCAGGACGCCCTTGTCGCGGTAGGCGGCGAGCGCCTCCGCCGGGTGCTCCAGGTGGCCGGGCAGCGCCGACGTCTCCGCGGGCGCCATCGTCGGCGGCAGGTAGACGAGCCAGCGCGGGTCGACCGCGAACCGGCTCATCACCTCCAGCGCCGCGAGGGCGTTCTCCTCCCGGACGGTGACGCGGCCCATCAGCCGCGTCTGGACGCCCGTGTTGTCCATGACGTCCTTGATCTGCAGGAAGTCGCTCTCGCGCTGCCCGCCGGCTCCGGTCCCGGACGGCGGCGCCGCCAGCGGCCGGACGGGCGCGTACCAGGTGTCGCGCGCCGGGACGGAGAACAGCTCGCGCTCGGGGTAGCGGAGGGCGGTGAGCCGGCCGCCGAACACCGCGCCGGTGTCGAGGCAGATCGTGTTGTTGATCCACTCGGCGTCCGGGACCGGAGTGTGCCCGTACACGACCATGGCCTTGCCGCGGTAGTCGCGCGCCCACGGGTACCGGACGGGCAGCCCGTACTCGTCCGTCTCGCCCGTGGTGTCGCCGTAGAGGGCGAACGACCGGACGCGTCCGGACGCGCGGCCGTGGTAGTCCTCCTTCAGTCCCGCGTGGGCGACGACGAGCCTGCCGCCGTCCAGGACGTAGTGGCTGATGAGTCCGTCCATGAACCGCAGGGCGTCGGCGCGGAACTCCTCGGGCTCGCGGGCGAGCTGCTCCAGCGACTCGGCGAGGCCGTGCGCGACCCGCACCTTCCGGCCGCGCAGCGCCTTGGCGAGCTTCGCCTCGTGGTTCCCGGACACGCACAGCGCCTGCCCGGCCGCCACCATGCCCATCGCGAGCCGCAGGACGCCCGGGGTGTCGGGGCCGCGGTCGACGAGGTCGCCGACGAACACGGCCGTCCGCCCGCCCGGGTGGTTCGCGCCGACCGCGCGGCCTTCGGCGTCGTGCTCGATCTCGTAGCCGAGCCCGGCGAGGAGGTCCTCCAGTTCGGCGCGGCAGCCGTGCACGTCGCCGATGACGTCGAACGGCCCGGTCAGCTCCCGCCGGTCGTTCCACGGCTTCTCGTACGTGACGACGGCGGCGTCGATCTCCTCGACGCCGTTCAGCACGTACGCGCGGCGGAACTCGCGGCCGAGCGACCGCAGGCCGCGGCGCAGCTCGCGCCGCTGCCGCGGCAGGACGTGCGCGGGCAGGTCCGCGCGGTCGGGCCGGGCGGCGTTGCGCGCGGCGGCGACGCCCTCCGGCACGTCCAGCACGATCGCCGCCGCGAGCACGTCGTGCTCCTTCGCCAGCGCGAGGAGCTGCTGCCGCGCCTTGACCTGCACGTTCGTGGCGTCCACGACGGTCAGCAGGCCGCGCCGCAGCCGCTTGCCGACGATGTAGTGCAGCAGGTCGAACGCGTCGCCGGTGGCCGACTGGTCGTTCTCGTCGTCGGAGACGACGCCGCGGCAGAAGTCGGACGACACGATCTGGGTCGGCGTGAAGTGCTTGCGGGCGAAGTGCGACTTCCCGGAGCCGGACACGCCGACCAGCACGACGAGGCCCATCGCGGGAAGCCGGATCTCACGGCCGGTCATCGGGTGAACACTCCCATCTGCGTCGGGGCGCCGACCTCGGGGTCGTCGTCGCCGACCGGTACGTGCCGGACGCGGTAGCCGTGCGCGGCGGCGACCCGGTCGGCCCACACGCGGAACTCGGCGCGCGTCCACTCGAACCGGTGGTCGGGGTGCCGCATCGCGCCGGGCGCCAGCCCCTCGTAGCGGACGTTGTGCTCGGCGTTCGGCGTCGTCACCACGACGACGCGGGGCGCGGCGTGCCCGAACACCACCTTTTCGACGGCGCCGAGGCGCGGCGGGTCGATGTGCTCGACGACCTCCATCAGCACCGCCGCGTCGTACCCGCCGAACCGGTCGTCGGCGTAGGTGAGGGCGCCCTGGAACAGGTCGCCGACCCGCTCGCGGTGGCGGGACGGGCCGGGCCGGTCGAGCCGCAGCCGCCGCCGCGCGTGCTCGACGGCGCGGAACGACACGTCCGCCCCGGCGACCCGCGCGACCGCGCCGTCCTTCAGCAGCCGCGCGAGCAGCTTGCCCGAGCCGCAGCCGAGGTCGATGACGCTGCCCGCGTCCTCCTCGCGCAGCGCGTCCGCCACGGCGCGGATCCGCCGCTCGGCGAGCGGGAGCGGCCGCTCCTCCGCCGCCGCCTCCGCGCCGTCGCCGCTCCCCGCGGTCTCGCCGGTCTCGCCGGTCTCGCCGGTCTCGCCGGTGTCGGCGGTGTCGGTCGCCGGTTCCTCGTCGATCTCGACGGGGTCGAGCGCGTCGTCGGGCGCGCCCTCCGCGTCGGCCAGCCGGCCCAGCGCGGCCCGGACGAGCGCGCGGCGGTTCGCCAGGTAGCGGCGGGTGATCGGACCGCGGTCGGGGTGCGTCGCGAGCCACCCCTCCCCCGCCCGGACCAGCTTGTCCACCTCGTCGGACGCCACCCAGTAGTGCTTGGCGTCGTCCAGGACGGGCAGCAGCACGTACAGCTGGTTCAGCGCGTCGGCGAGCCGGACGGTCCCGGTCAGCGTGAGGGTCACGTACCGGGAGTCGCCCCAGGAGGGGAACTCGGGGTCGAGCGGGACCGGTTCGGCCGACACGTCCCACCCGAGCGGCCGGAAGAACCGCTCGGCCTGCCCCCGGCCGCCGCGGCACGGCAGCGCCGGGAGCGCGATCTCCAGCGGGATCGGCGCCTCCGCCAGGTCCGGGCGGGCGTCGCAGCGCCCGCGCATCGCCGTGCGGAACACCTGCGCCATCGCCGACGCGAGCAGCGACGACGCCGCGTACGGGCGGTCGTTGACGAACTGGCCGAGGGAGAAGTCCGGCGTGCCTCTGCCGCGCGTGCGGACGAGCCGGACCGGGTCGACGTCGAGCAGCAGCGCCGCCGTGCAGCGCCGCTCGTCCGCCTCGGGGTAGAAGACGTGCGCCGTCCCGTACGCCTGGTCGAACGCCTGCACCCGGTCCGGGTGCTTGTGCAGCAGGAAGCCCAGATCGCTCGCCGGGCTCAGGGGCGTGGTGATCGTCAGAAGCACCCGCCAAGTGTGGCCTACCGGGGGCGAGCTCCCGCATCCCCTTTTTCCGGTCAGGGCACGGCCGGGCCCTTGATGTACGCGCCGTTCTCATCGAAGGGCCAGGGGTTCGCCACGCAGCCCTTCAGCCCGTAGATCTGCTGCATCATCACCGGCGCCGGCTCGCCCTTGCCGCCGCACGTCATGTGCCCGAAGCCGAGCCGGTGCCCGACCTCGTGGTTGATGGTCAGCGCGTGGTACTCGTGCGGGCGTCCCTTGTAGTACTTCGTCAGCAGCAGCCAGCGCTTGAGGTTCACGACGACCTGCTTGCCGGCGCGGCAGTTGACCTCGCCTTCGGTGTCCATCCCGTAGGCGGCGCACAGCTTGTCGGTCGTCGCCGGCGAGGACAGCTTCACGACGAACTCGTGCGCTCCGGAGTCGACGCGCTGGAACGCCCACTTGCCCTGGGCCGTCCAGCCGCGCGGATCGCCGAGGATGTCGTCGACCTCCTTGGCGAAGTCGTTCACGTCCTGTTTGAGGCCGCCCTCCACCGCGACCATGTACCGCATGACCTTGGTGCCCTCCCCGGTCACCCCGGCCCCTTCGGCGACGGTGAACTTCCCGGTGCCTTTCCGCGGGATGTACGGCGGCGCGGTGGTCGTCGGGGCGGCGCTGGGCGCCGCGCTCGCCGACGCCTCCGCCCCGCCCTTGCCGCTCGGGTGCGGCGCGGCCGACGCGGAGTCCGTCCCGCCCGGGTACCAGGCGACGAGCGCGGCGATGCCGAGGACGGCCGCCAGGACGAGCGCGACGCCGCCGACGGCCAGGCCGACGGCCCGGTTGCGGCGGGCCCCCGCGAACGCCCGGTCGAGTTCGTCCTCGAACCCCTCGGTCGTCGCCGGGCCGGGCGGGTCGTCGGACGTCGGTCCGGCGGGGTGCGCGCGCCGCCGGGACGTCCGTCCCGGCCTCGGCCCCGGCGGGCCGTCCGGTGCCTGCTCGTACGCGTGCGGGTCGGCGGGCGGGAAGGGCGGCCGCGGCGCCGGATCGTGCTGCGGCGGGTACCCGTGAGCCTGCTCGAACGGGTGCCCCGGGGCTTGGCCCGGCGGGTACGGGGGTTGCGGTCCGGCCTGATGCGGAGGTTGCGTTCCGGCGTCCCCGGAAGGTCGCTGGGGACGGCGGCGGGAGCGAGATCGTGGACGTTGCATAGCGTGCTCAGCATGGCAGATCCCGCCCGACAAAGGTGATCATTTTGTGACAATTCGCAGGTCAAGGGCCTACGTTACGTTTCTCACGGCTTCCCGGTGGTCACGGACGGTAGGCCGTCCGGCGCGAAAAGCGTTTGCGGACCGCCCGCCCGGACCGTGACAATCCGGGGCATCATGAGCAGACACCCACGGCGTTCCGTCGCGCAGGAGACCGTCGCGATCATCGAGCGGGGCGAGTACCGGGCCCCGTCCGGGCGCACCGTCCCGGTCGCCGCGAGCATCGAGCGGGCCAGGCGCGGCACCGTCCTGTACCGGCCCGACGACCTGGACGCCCTCCTGCGGAAGGCCGCGGACGAGCCCGCCGGCGCGGGCACCCGCATCGAGGTCACCGAGGAGACGACGCTCGCCGCCGCCCGGCGGCTCGTCGCCCCGGACGCCGTCCCGCTCGCGCTGAACTTCGCGTCCGCGAAGAACCCCGGCGGCGGCTTCCTCAACGGCGCGCACGCCCAGGAGGAGGGCCTCGCCCGGTCGTCCGGCCTGTACGCGTCGCTGACCTCGGCGCAGCAGTACTACGCCTTCCACCGCGAGCAGCGCGACCTGCTGTACAGCGACCACATGATCTACTCGCCGGGCGTCCCGGTGTTCCGCGACGACCGGGGCGTCCTGCTGGAGGAGCCCTACGAGGTCGCGTTCCTGACGTCCCCGGCCCCGAACCGGGGCGCGATCCGCGACCCGGAGAAGATCGCCGAGGTGCCGCGGGTCCTGGACGTCCGCGCCCGCAAGGTGCTCGCGGCGGCGCTCGCCAACGGGCACCGGCGCATCGTGCTGGGGGCGTGGGGCTGCGGGGTGTTCCGCAACGACCCGGCCGAGGTCGCCGAGACGTTCGCCCGCGCGCTGCGGCCGGGCGGCCCGTTCGCCGACCGGTTCGAGCACGTCGTGTTCGCGGTGTGGGACACCGCCCCGGGCGCCCCGAGGCACGTCGCCTTCCAGCGCGTGTTCGGCTGACCCGGCGGGGAGGAGCGCCCTCCCCGCCGGGCCGCCGGCGCCCCGGTAGAGCTCGCCGGTCAGAGCTTGCCCATCACCTCGGCGGCGATCAGCTCCAGGTGCTCCAGGTCGGACAGGTCGAGCACCTGCAGGTAGAGCCGCTCGGCGCCCAGCTCGCCGAACCGGCCGATCTTGTCGACGAGCTCCTGCGGGGTGCCGGCCAGGCCGTTCTCCCGCAGCTCCTCGGGCTCCCGCCCGATCGCGTCCGCGCGGCGCCGCACCTCGGCCTCGTCCCGCCCGCAGCACACCACCTGCGCGGCCGAGTACACCATCGGCCGGGTCCGGCCCGCGTCCCGGACGGCCGCACGGACGCGCTCGAACGCCGCGCCCGTGTCGTCGAGCCGGTGGAACGGCACGTTGTACTCGTCGGCGTACGTGGCGGCGAGGCGCGGGGTGCGCTTCGCGCCGAACCCGCCGACCAGCACCGGCGGGCCGCCGGCCTGCGCGGGCTTCGGCAGCGCGGGCGAGTCGGTGAGCGTGTAGTGGTCGCCGCTGAACGAGAACGTCTCGCCGGACGGCGTCCCCCACAGCCCCTTGCAGATCTGGAGCTGCTCCTCGAGCTTCTCGAACCGCTCGTTCAGGCTGGGGAACGGGATGCCGTAGTGGGCGTGCTCCTCCTCGAACCAGCCGGTGCCGAGGCCGAAGTCGACGCGGCCGCCGCTCATCTGGTCGACCTGCGCGACGGAGATCGCCAGCGGGCCGGGCAGGCGGAACGTCGCGGCCGTCACCAGCGTGCCCAGGCGGATCCGGCTCGTCTCGCGCGCGAGGGCGCCGAGCGTGACCCACGAGTCGGTCGGGCCCGGCTCGCCCGTCACGTCGCCCATCTTGGTGTAGTGGTCCGAACGGAAGAAGGCGTCGAAACCGAGGTCCTCGGCCGCCTTCGCGACGGTCAGCAGTGTCTCGTAGCTCGCCCCCTGCTGGGGCTCGGTGAAGATCCGTAGACGCATGACTCCATCCTCGTACCCGGGCGGCGGTGCTCGCACCGCGGGTCAGCCGGAGGGCGGCGGACCGGACGGGGAGTCGGGCCCGGAGCCGAGCGGGGAGTCGAGCGGGGAGTCGAGGGGGTTCGTCTCGGGCGGCGCCGCGCTCCGCGGGCCGCTCCCCTCGCTCGGGAACCACAGGACGAACGTGCTCCCCTCGCCCTCCGCGGAGAACAGCCGGACGTGCCCGTGGTGCGTCTCCACGATCTGCCGGACGATCGCGAGCCCCAGGCCCGTGCGGCGGTCGCCCGTCCGGCGGTCGTGGTCGCGCGTCCGGCGGTCCTGCGCGCCCCGGTAGAACCGGTCGAAGACACGGTCCTGCTCGTGCGGCGCCAGCCCGGGGCCGGTGTCGGCGACCGCCGCCCACAGCCAGCCGCCGGACGCCCCGGCCCCGACCGTGATCACCGACCCCTCGGGCGCCAGCCGCACCGCGTTCGACAGCAGGTTCCCGACGGCGCGGCGCAGCGCGTCGTGGTCGCCGATCAGCACGAGGCCGTCCCGGATCCGGTGCTCCAGGGCCAGCCGCCGGACGGACGCGAGCGAGCCGAACTCCTCGGCGGCCTCCCGCGCCACGACCGCGAGGTCGACGTCGGTGTCCTCCAGCGCGGGCGCCGAGCGGCGGGCCGTGGCCAGCAGGTCCTCCACGAGCCGCGTCATGCGGGTGGTCGCGCGGTCGACGACGTCCACGGCGCGGCGCCGGTCGGGCTCGTCGGCGTCCGGCGCGCTGAGCACGGTGTCGAGGTTCGCGCGGATGATCGCAAGCGGGCTGCGCAGCTCGTGCGACGCGTCGTCGATCAGCCGCCGCTGCGACTGGAACGCGCTGTCGAGGCGGTCGAGCATCGAGTCGACGGTGTCGGCGAGCTCGCGCAGCTCGTCGCGCGGCCCGGACAGCCGGATGCGGCGGGACAGGTCGGTGGCCTGGATCTCCTCGGCGGCGCGGGCGATGGCGCGGACCGGTTTCAGCGCCCGGCCCGCCAGCACCCAGCCGATGCCGAGGCTGGCGACCAGCAGCCCGCCGAGCGTCCCGAGCGAGTAGTTGCGCAGGGTGCGGCGCGTCTCGTAGTTGACGGCCTCCTCCACCTGCTGCACCTTGACGACCTCCACGTCGCCGAGCCGCACGCCGCCGACGTACTTCTGCGCCTGGTAGGTCTCGGTGATCGGCTGCGCCTCGGTGCTGCGGACGACCGCGAGGTAGGTCCCGCCGAGGACGAGCGCGGTCACGGCGAACAGCAGCGTCGAGTACAGCACGGTCAGCCGGAACCGGATCGACTGGGCGAACCCGGGCAGCGGCGGGCGCCGCATCCGGAACGCGGGCATCACGCCTCCCCTCGCGTGGCGTCGCGGAGGCGGTAGCCGTGCCGGACGACCGTCTCGATCAGCGCGTCCTCGCCGTCCCCGGCGAGCTTGCGGCGCAGCGTCCCGACCGTCACCCGCACGGTGTTGGTGAACGGGTCGGCGTTCTCGTCCCACACGTGCTCGAGGAGGTCCTCGGGCGACACGACCTGGCCGGGACGGCTCATCAGGTACCGCAGCACCGCGAACTCCTTCGGGGAGAGGTTCAGCCGCCGCCCGGCGCGGGACGCCTCGCGGCGGCCGGTGTCGAGCCGCAGCTCACCGACCGTCCACACCGCCGACCCGCCGCCGCTGTCGCGCCGCAGCAGCGCCCGCACCCGCGCCAGCAGCTCCGGGAACGCGAACGGCTTGACCAGGTAGTCGTCCGCGCCCTCGTCCAGGCCGCGGACCCGGTCGGCGAGCCGGTCCCGCGCGGTCAGCATGAGGATCCGCAGGTCGGGGCCGCTCTCGCCGTCCAGCTCCCCGGCCCGGACGGCCCGGCACAGGTCGAACCCGTCACCGTCCGGCAGGTTCAGGTCCAGGATCATCAGGTCGTAGGACGCCACGTACAGCTTCTGCGACGCCTCGTCCACGTCGTACGCCACGTCCACCGCGTAGTCCGCACGGACCAGGCCGTACCGGAGCGCCTCGACGAGGTCCTCCTCGTCCTCCACCACGAGCACTCGCATGGCGTGACGCTATCCTCCCCCGCTTCCTCGTTCGCCCCGGTTCAGCCGACGATGCGGCGGACGCCGTCCACCGCCCGGTCCGCCGGGATCGCGAACCCGATGCCGATCGACCCGCCGCCGCGCACCGTCGCGATGGCGGTGTTCACCCCGATGACCTCGCCGCGCGCGTTCACCAGCGGCCCGCCCGAGTTGCCCGGGTTGATGGACGCGTCGGTCTGCAGCGCGATCTGCCGTTCGCGGGGGCCGAGCCGCACCTCGCGGCGCGGCGCGCTGACGACCCCGGCGGTGACCGTCCCGGCCAGCCCGAGCGGCGACCCGATCGCCAGCACCGGGTCCCCGACCCGCGCGTCGGCGGACCGGCCGAACGTCAGCGGGGGCGGCGCCTCGGACGCCGGGACGGCCAGCACGGCGAGGTCGTTCGCGGTGTCGGAGCCGACGACGCGCGCGTCCAGCCGCCGCCGGTCCGGGAGCACCACGGTGACGTCGTCGCTCCCGCCCACGACGTGCGCGTTCGTCAGGACGTGCCCGGCCCCGTCGATCACGAAGCCCGACCCGCCGCTCCTCCCGCCGCCCGACGCGGCCTCGATCTGGACGACGCTCGGCAGGACGCGCGCCGCGACCCCGCTGAGGTCGCCCGCGCCGTCCACCGGCCCGGCCGCCGACTGCGTGATGACCGACGCCCCGCCGTCCCGCACGAGCACGGCCCCGGCCGTCCCCGCCAGCGCGCCGGTGACGGCCGCGGCGGCGATCGCCGTCACGACCACCCCGCGCGGGCGCCGTCCCGGCCGGCCCGCCCGCCCGGGCGGCGGCGCGGCCGGCGGGACGGCCTGCGGCCACGCCGCCGCGGGCCGCACGGCCGGCGGCGGCTGCGGCGGCGCGAAGTCCGGCCCGTGCGGTTCGCCCAGCCCGATGCGGCCGTCCCCCGCGCGCCGCCAGCCCACCCCGCCGCCGTGGCCGTCGTCGCCGTACCCGGTTGCGCCGTAGCCTTCGTAGCCGTAGCCGGTCGCGCCGTGCCCCGTGGCGCCGTGCCCCGTGGCGCCGTGGCCGTCGTCGTGGTCGCCGGTGGGGTCGTGCTCGGCGTGGCGGGGGCCGGTGTCGCCGTGTCTCGTGTCGCCGTGTCTCATGTCGACTCCCTCGTGGGATCAGGGGATGCGGGAGAACCAGAGCAGCGACGTCAGCGCCGCGATGCACGCGGCGACCAGGCCCGCCCCGACGAACCAGGCCCAGATCTCGCGCTGCTCGACGCGGTACCCGACCGTGCTGCCGATGTCCGCGTAGACCTGCCGCAGCTCGTCGCCGCTGGCGGCCTCGTAGAACCCGCCGCCGGTCTCCTGCGCGAGCCGCTCCAGCGCGGGCCCGTCCACCGGCACCGGCAGCGGCGTCCCGTTCTGGTAGATGACGCCCTCGGCGGTGCCGTACGCGATCGTCGAGACGGGCACCCCGGACTGCACGGCGCGCCGCGCCGCCTCCTCCGGCGTGCGCCCGGCGGTGTTCGTGCCGTCGGACAGCAGGACCACGTGCGCGGGCGGGGCCTCCTCGCCGAACTGCGCCCCGAAGTCGGAGACCGCCTGCAGCGAGGCGAACACGCCCTCGCCGATCGCGGTGCGCGGGCCGAGCGCCAGCCCGTCGATGCCGGACCGGACGGCGCGCCGGTCGGTCGTCGGCGGCACCGTCACCGACGCCGACCCGGCGAACGCGACGAGCCCGACGTTGAACCGGCCGGGCAGGCCGTCGAGGAACGCGCGGGCGGCGCGCTGCGCCGCCGTCAGCCGGTCCGGCTCGACGTCCTCCGCCTCCATCGAGCTGGACACGTCCACCGCCAGCATGATCGTCGCCTGCTCGCGCGGCACCCGGACGTCCGCCGCCGGGCGCGCGAACCCGGTGACGAGCAGGCCCATCATCAGCAGGAACGCCGCCGCCGGGACGTGCCGCCGCCAGCCGGGCCGCAGCGGCGCGACCTTCTCCAGCAGCGCGAGGTTGGTGAACCGGGCCGCGTACCGGCCGCGCCGCAGCTGCATCACGACGTACGCGGCGGCGAGCCCGGCGAGCGCGACCGCCAGGAGCAGCCGCTCGGGCGACAGGAACGTCACGACGCGCCTCCCGGGACCGGGCCGGGCGCCGCCGCGGCGAGGCGCCGCTGCGCCAGCACGTGCCGGGCGATGTCGCGCACCCAGTCGCCGTCGGTGCGCAGCCGCAGGTGCGCGGCGCCCGCCCGCCGCAGCCCCGCCGCGACCGCGGCGCGCTGCTCCAGGGCCGCCGCCGCGTACCGCTCCCGCAGCCGGCGGCTCGCCGTCGGCACGTCCCGCCGCCGCCCCGACTCCGGGTCGACGACCGTGAGGACCCCGACGTCCGGCAGCGTCAGCTCGCGCGGGTCGACCACCTCGACCGCGAGGACCTGGTGGTGCACCGCCAGCAGCCGCAGCGGACGCTCCCAGCTCTCCGGGGGCTCCAGGAAGTCGGACACGACGACCGCGAGGCCGCGGCGGGTCCCGGCCGTGCGGCGCAGCAGGTCCGCGCCCGCGCCGAGGTACCGGCCGTCCGGGGCGTCCTGCGGGGTGCGGGGCGCGTCCAGCAGCGCCCGCAGCAGCGCGAGCAGGTGCGGGCGGCCGGTCCGGGGCGGGACGAGCCGCGCCCCCGCGCCCCCGACGACCTGCGCGCCGATCCGGTTGCCGGCGCGGTCGGTGAGGAACCCGACGGCCGCGACCGCCGCCACCGCCAGGTCGCGCTTCTCGACCCGCCCGGTGCCGAAGTCCATGCTCGCGGTCGCGTCGACCAGCGCCCACGTCTCCAGCTCCCGGTCGGCGACGCGGTCCCGCACGTGCGGCGCGGCCGTCCGGGCCGTCAGCGACCAGTCCATCGCGCGGACGTCGTCGCCCGGGGCGTACGCGCGCCCCTCCGCCGGCTCGGAGCCGGGGCCCGGCACCAGGCCGAGGTGGTCGCCCTGCAGCAGCCCGTCGAGCCGCCGCACGATGACGATCTCCAGCCGGCGCAGCGCCTGCTCGGGCGCGAGGCCGCGCAGTCGGGGAGCCGTCACGCCGCCCGACCCCCCTCCGCCCCGCCGGGGCCCGGCGCGCCGGTCCCGCCGGTCCCGCCGAGCCCGTCCGTGCCGGGGTCGCCGTCGCGGGGCGCCAGCCGCGGCTGCGGGACGACCGCCGCGATCCGCTCGACGATCGCGCGGGGCGGCACCTCGTCGGCGAGCGCGTCGAACGACGGGACGAGCCGGTGCGCGAGGACGTCCCCGCACAGGTCGCGGACGTCCGCGGGCAGCACGTAGTCGCGGCCGCGCAGCAGCGCGAGCGCCCGCCCGGCGGCGACGAGGCCGAGGGTCCCGCGCGGGCCCGCCCCGTAGGTGAGCAGCCGCGCCAGCTCGGGCGCCCCGTACCGGGCCGGGTCCCGGGTGGCGCCGATCAGCCGCACCGCGTACCGGGCGACCTCGTCGTGCACGAACACCCGGTCGGCCGCGCGCCGCAGCTCCGCGAGCCGCGGCGGGTCCAGCAGGCGGGACGCCGCGGGCGGGTCGACGCTCATCCGGTACAGGATCGCCAGCTCCTCCTCCTCGGAGGGGTAGCCGACGTCGATCTTCAGCAGGAACCGGTCGCGCTGCGCCTCCGGGAGCCGGTAC
Source organism: Actinomadura sp. WAC 06369 (assembly GCF_003947565.1). NCBI lineage: Bacteria > Bacillati > Actinomycetota > Actinomycetes > Streptosporangiales > Thermomonosporaceae > Actinomadura > Actinomadura sp. WAC 06369. The sequence continues at coordinate 46,647 of NZ_QHJN01000030.1, forward strand.
ACGCCCTCGGACTCGACGGGGTTCTGCGTCGCCAGGACCAGGAACGGGTCCGGCACCGCGAGCGTCCGGCCGCCGATGCTGACCTGCCGCTCGCCCATCACCTCGAGGAGTGCCGACTGCACCTTCGCGGGCGCCCGGTTGATCTCGTCCGCCAGCACCACGTTCGCCATCACCGGGCCCGGCTCGACGTCGAACGCCTCCTCCGACGGCCGGTAGATGCGCGTCCCGACGATGTCGGACGGCACGAGGTCGGGGGTGAACTGGAGCCGGGCGAACGAGCCGCCGACCACCGTCGCGAGGGTCTGCGCGGCGAGCGTCTTCGCGACGCCCGGCACCCCCTCCAGCAGGCAGTGGCCGCCCGCCAGGACCGCGACGAGCATCCGCTCGACCATGCGGTCCTGCCCGACGATGACCCGCTTGGTCTCGAACAGGAGCCGTTCCGTCAGCGCCGCCGCCTCCGGGCCGCCCGCCGCGGGCGGCCCGCCCGGGCCCCGCGGGGCCCGGGCGGTGTCGCGGAGGCTCACCGGGGGTCCGCGGCCGGCGACGTGCCGCCCTTGTCCGGGCAGTCCTTCCCGCCGGCGGACGCCCCGTCCCCGGGCGCGGCCGCGTACCCGGCCGGCACCGCGCCCGCCGGGTCGGCGTGCTCGACGATGCGCAGCTCCGTGCGCGGCGCGTCGCCCGTCCCCGCGAAGGCCATCCCGCCGGCGGCGAACGCGGCCGCCCCGGCCGCGCCCGCCGCCACCAACGTGATCTTGATGCGCCTGGTGAGCGTCATGCTCGTCCCTCCGTTCGTCCCGGGCCCGTCCGGACCCGACGGGGACGATCACAACAGGGCGCGGCGAAAGCGGGCTTAAAGAACCGCGGCCTCCGCGCGGGACGCCCCGGCGACCCGGACCGCCGGGAAGTCCCGGGCGGCGCGCACCTTCCCCCAGGTCACGACGCCGCGCGGCGCGATCTCGCGCTTCGGCAGGGCCCGCGCCGACACCTTCGCCCGGAAGGACCCCGCCGCCTTCCGGCCCGGCTTCACCTTGCCGAGGTCGCAGACGACCTTGCGCTTCTCCGCCTCGCACCCCTTGCCGGACACGAACTCCAGCGACGCGGGCAGCGTCGTCCGGAACACCGCGCGCGCCGCCTTCCGCCCGCCCCGCGGCGTGACCGTGAACGACCACGTGTACGTGCCGCCGGGCGCGACCTCCGGCGCGGGCGCGTCCGTCCCGAGCGCCACGCTCCGCTTCTTCTGCGGCTTCGGCCCGGCCGCCGCCGGCGCCGGCGCGGCCACCGCCAGCGGCACCGCCGCCAGCACCGCCACCGCACCCCTGATTCTGCTCACGATGTTCCCCCTGACCTGCGAGCCTGCATGATCAGCTCCGTTGTAAGCGATCACCGTCCCGGCGCCTAGCGTCAGGTCGGCGTGTCGCCACCGTCGGCGACGTGGCCGGAGGACGCCCCTTACCTGGGAGCAACCTCCGGATTAGGCTGCGACGAAACGGACGGACCCTGTTGAATCGACCTGTTGAATCGACCTGTTGAACCCGGTGAATCCATCGTTGACCGCGTGCTCCCGCACCCATGGAGGGATCACATGGCCGTCTTCGGCGTCGACTACGGCTGGGGCCGTCCCGGCGTCGCCGTGCTCAAGAGCGCCGGGGCCGACTTCGCCTGCCGCTACGTGTCGCACGACAGGACCGGCAAGAACCTGACCCGGGCCGAGGCCGAGGCGCTGTCCGCCGCCGGGATCCGGCTCGTCGTCGTCTGGGAGACCAGCGCCGCCCGCGCGCTCGACGGCCGCGACGCCGGCGCCGCCGACGCCCGCGCCGCCGCCGCGCGGGCCGCCGACTGCGGGATGCCCGGCGACCGCCCGATCTACTTCGCCGTGGACTTCGACGCGTCCGCCGACCAGCAGCCCGAGATCGACGCGTACTTCGACGGCGTCGCGTCCGTGCTCGGCCGCGGCCGGACCGGGATGTACGGCGGGTACGGGCCGGTCAGCCGCGCCTTCGACGCCGGCAAGATCGCGTACGGGTGGCAGACGCACGCGTGGTCGGACGGCCGGTGGGACGGGCGCGCGCAACTGCGGCAGTACAGCAGCGGGCACACGCTCAGCAACGTGTCGGTCGACTACAACCGCGCGGTCGCCGACGACTACGGGCAGTGGCTCGTCGGGGCGTCGCCCGACGCCCCCGGCTACGTGTCGGTCGGCGCCGCCGCCCAGCCGCTCCCGCCCGCCGCGTGGACGACCGTGAACTGGAACACCGACCACGCCGACCGCCGGGACCGGGACGGGTCGAGCATCCTGCGCGGCCCCGCCCGCTACGCGCTGACCGCGTCCGTGACCGTCACCGGCGTCTCCCCCGGCACGCTCCTGCGGGCCCGGGCGATCGAGGTGCGCGAAGACGACACCGCGAAGTTCGACGCCGGGCCCGTCCACGAGCTCACCGCGTCCCGCGCCGACGTCCACGTCCTGTACGCGCTGCCCGCCGACACCGTCGCCGGCGGACGCCGCGTCCGGTTCCAGGTCGTCCAGCACGGCGCCGCCGAGGCCACCCTCACCGGCGGCAGCGCGAAGCTGCTGTTCTGGCGATGAGCCCCGCGGCCGGGGCTCGCCGCACGCGCCTCGTCCGGGAGCGCCGCCGCGAGCGGTGCGGTCGGCGGGCTCAGAAGTTGTCGCCGGTGTAGGGCGCGAACGGGACCGCGAGCGCGGCGTCGAGGCGCGCCGCCGCGCCGGGCGTCCGCTCGGCGACCGTCCCGACGCGGACCAGCGTCCGCACCGGCGTGCCGCCCAGGTAGACGGCGCCCAGCTCCGCGACGTCCAGCACCAGGTCGGGCGCCGCGTCGGTCCGCGCGCAGTCGGGCGCCGCGCCGGTGGTGAGCCGCCACCGGCCGCGGTTGCCGGGGAGCCGCTCGTCCGCGACGTCCAGGACGAACGCGTCCTCGGCGGCCCACGACCGGGCGCGCAGCGCCGCCGGGACGTCGATCAGCCGGAGCCACAGCGCCGCCGCGTCCCGCGTCACCGTGACCTGGTCGGGGTCGGCGGCCATGTGGAGCAGGAGGTCGTCCACCGGCCGCTCCGGCGCGACGATCGTCCGGGTGAGGTCGATCGACGCGAGGTACCGCCAGAGCGCCGCCTCGACCTGCGGCGTCCCCGCCGCCATGTCGTACAGCCGGACGGTCCGCTCGTGCGTCCGGTAGACGGCGTACCCGTCCGGATGCACGACGATGTGCGGCTCGGTGAACCGCGGGTACGCGTGGTCCACGGGCGCCACCGTCCGCCGCAGCCACCACTGCTCGTCGCGCGCCAGCCCGCCCGGCCGCCGCGCCAGCTCCCGCTCGTACAGCGGGCCGAGGACCTCCGGGGCCCGCTCCCGGTCGAGCAGCCGCAGCGGGCGGTCGTCCGGGACGGTGCGGAGCCCGAGCGGCCGCGACGTGTCGACCTCGAACCCGATCCTGCGGTTCGCGACCCCGAACCCGTACCGTCCGTAGATCGTGCCCTGGGACGCCCACAGCGCCGCCACGGGACGTCCGGCGGCCGCCGCGTCCGCGTGCATGCGGTCGATCATCGAGCTGAGGATGCCGCGCCGCCGGTGCGTCGGCAGCACCCCGACGAACGTGACGGCCGCGCAGTCCAGCGCCCCGCCCGGCACCGAGAGCCGCTGCGGCACGACGCCCAGCTGCCCGGCGAGGACGTCCGGCTCGGCCCCGGTGATGTCGTAGGCCCCGATGCGCTCCATCCCCAGCACCCAGGCGCGCAGGGCGTCGCGGTCGCCGAACCGCAGGTGGAACACGGTCGCGGCGAGGTCGAGCATGCGGTCCGCGTCGTCCTGGGGAACGTTCCTGAGTTCGATCACAGACCCCACGCTATGCACCGCCGCAACCCGTTTTCCGGGCGGGTCAGCCTCGGACGAGGGTGGCGAGGAGTTCCACGTGGCGGGTCATCGGGAAGGCGTCGAAGGCGCGCAGGGTGTCGAGGGTCCAGCCGCGTTCGCCGAAGTAGGCGAGGTCGCGGGCCAGGGTCGCGGGGTCGCACGACACGTAGGCGATCTTGCGTCCGGCGAGCCGGGTGATGTGCTCGACGACGTCGCGGCCCGCGCCGGTGCGGGGCGGGTCGAGGACGACCAGGTCGGCGCGGCGCACGCGGGAGCCGCCCTGGTGGCCGGTGCCGCCGCGCTTGTTCTGCGTGCGGGACGAGGCGTCGGCGCGGCCGAACTCCAGCTCGGCGATGATCTCCTCGACGGGGCCGCGCTCGATCGACACGTTCGGCAGGTCGCGCAGGTTGAACCGGGCGTCGCGGACGGCCTGCCCGTCGGACTCGACGCCGACGACGAGGCCCTCCCGGCCGATCCGGTCGGCGAGGACGCCGGCGAACAGGCCGACGCCGCAGTACAGGTCGAGGGCGATGTCGCCGGGCTTGGGTTCGAGGGCGTCCAGGACGGCGTCGGCGAGCAGCTGCGCGGCGCCCGGGTGCACCTGCCAGAAGCCGCTGCCGCTGACCTGGAACAGCCGTCCGGAGACGGACTCGCGGACGTACGGCAGGGCCGCGCCGGGCTCGGGCTTGCCGCGGACGAGCCGGACGGGCACGTCGAGGCGCGGCACCCGGATCTTGCGGCGGTCGCGGCCCCGCAGGACGACGAGGCGGTCGCCGGTGGCGGCGGACACGACGCCCTCGACGCCGGACGCGCCGGGCCAGCGCTTGCGCTCGATGCCCATCAGCTCGACGCCGGGGTGCGCGATCAGGCACTCGTCGATCGGCTCGATGTCGTGCGAGCGGTGCTTGCGCAGCCCGACGGTGCCGCCGGACACGGCGAACTGGACGCGGGTGCGCCAGCCGAGGCCCGGCGGGGGGACCAGGCCGGCGTCGGTGTCGCCGTCCACCGGGTACGGGACCTCCTCGACGACGACCGTGCGGGTGATCCCCGCGAGGCGGCGCAGCTGCTCCTCGACGACGGACGCCTTGAGCGCGCGCTGGGCCGGGAGGGAGGCGTGCTGCCAGTCGCAGCCGCCGCAGCGGCCGGGGCCCGCGAACGGGCACGGCGGCTCGACCCGGTCCGGGGACGCCTCGATGATGTCGACGGCGTCGGCCCGCAGGTAGTTCTTGGCGCGCTCGGTGACGCGGGCCCGCACCCGCTCGCCCGGCAGGGCGTGCCGGACGAAGACGACGCGGCCCTCGTACCGGGCGACGCAGAATCCGCCGTTGGCGACGTCGCCGACCTGCAGTTCGAGGACGTCGGGGACCTCGGGCTCCGTTTCACTCACGGTCGGACACACTACCGCCGCCCCGGGGTGGTCCGGTCCGCGGCGAGGACTTCGGGGCGGGGCGCGGCGGGCGCCGCGACGCGCCGGGCCCCGGCGGTTCGACGCGTCCCCTGAGCCGGTCGGACGAGCGGAGCTGCCAGGGGACGCTCGTCACCATCACGCCCTGCTGGAACAGCAGCCGGCCCTTGAGCCGCAGCGCGCTCTGGTTGTGCAGGAGGTGCTCCCACCAGTGGCCGACGACGTACTCGGGGATGAAGACGGTGACGACGTCGCGGGGGCTCTTGCGGCGGACGCCCTTCACGTACGACAGCACGGGCCGGGTGATCTCCCGGTACGGCGAGTCGAGGATCTTCAGGGTGACGGGGATGTCGAGGGCGTCCCACTCGGCCTGCAGGCGGCGCGACGCCTCGGCGTCCACCGCGACGGTGACGGCCTCGAGGGTGGACGGGCGCGTCGCGCGGGCGTACGCGAGGGCCCGCAGCGTCGGCTTGTGGATGGTGGACACGAGGACGATCGCGTGGTTGCGGGCGGGCAGCGCGACGTCCTCGCCGGACGGCACGAGCTCCTCGGCGACCCGGTCGTAGTGCTTGCGGATCGCCTTCATCAGCAGGAACAGCAGCGGCATCGCGATGCACACGATGTAGGCGCCGAGGGTGAACTTCGTGGACAGCACGACGATCAGGACGATGCCGGTGAGGGTGGCGCCGAACGCGTTGATGGCGCGGGACGTCTTCATGTGGCGGCGCCGCACCGGGTCCTTCTGCGCGGCGAGCAGCCGGTTCCAGTGCTTGACCATGCCGATCTGGCTGACCGTGAACGAGACGAACACGCCGACGGTGTAGAGCGGGATCAGCTTGCTGACGGACGCGTCGTAGGCGTAGATCAGCAGCCCGGCCATGGTCGCCAGGATGATGATGCCGTTGCTGTAGGCGAGCCGGTCGCCGCGGGTGTGGAGCTGGCGCGGCAGGTACCGGTTCTGCGCGAGCACCGACCCGAGGACGGGGAAGCCGTTGAACGCGGTGTTGGCCGCGAGGAACAGGATCAGCGCGGTCATGGTGGTGACCAGCACGAACCCGGGCGTGAAGTTGCTGAAGACGGTGTCGGCGACCTGCGCGATGACGGGGTCGGGGTGCTCGACCGTCTCGCCGGTGGACGGGTCGACCATGCGGACGCCCTGGTCGCCTTCGGCGAACTTGGCGTCGGTGACGAACGCGAACGCGGTCACGCCGCCGAACAGCGTCGCCCCGATGAGGCCGAGCATGAGCAGCGTCCTGGCGGCGTTGTCGCCCTTCGGTTTGCGGAACGCGGGGACGCCGTTGCTGATCGCCTCGACGCCGGTGAGGGCGGCGCAGCCGGAGGAGAACGCGCGCAGCAGCAGGAAGACGAGCGCGAACCCGGTGACGCCCGCCTCGGAGCCGACGAGTTCGTAGTCGGCGGACTCGGCGCGCAGCTCGGTGCCGGTGATCAGCCGCATGGAGCCCCACAGCAGCATCCCGAACACGGCGAACATGAACAGGTAGGTGGGGACGGCGAACGCGACGCCGGCCTCGCGCAGGCCGCGCAGGTTCCCGATCGTCAGCAGGATGACGATGCCGATCGCGACGGCGACCTCGTGGGGGCGGATGAACTCCAGCAGCGCCCCGAGGTTCTCCACGCCGGACGACACCGACACCGCGACCGTCAGGACGTAGTCGACCAGGAGGGCGCTGGCGACGACGACGCCCCAGTTGCCGCCCAGGTTGGCGGTGGCGACCTCGAAGTCGCCGCCGCCGCTCTGGTAGGCCCGGACGTTCTGCCGGTAGGAGGCCACGACCGTGATCAGGATGACGATGACGCCCGCGGCGATCCACGGGGTGTAGCCGTACATGACCAGGCCGCCCGCCCCGAGGGCCAGAAGGATCTCCTGGGGCGCGTACGCCACCGACGACAGGGCGTCGCTGGCGAAGACGGGGAGCGCGATGCGCTTGCGGAGCAGCTGCTCGTGCTGCTGCCTGCTCTGCAGGGCGCGGCCCAGCAGCAACCGCTTCGCCAGGTCGGGAGCCTTCGACACGCAACGAGACTCTAGCCGTTGCGGGCGGCCCCGTTCCGGTGCGCCCCCGCCCGCTGCGGAACCGGCGGCGAACACGCCGTGACCTGCCGGAAGCCCCGCCCGGCTAGTACTCCACCGGGCGGATGTGTAGGTTTGCCGTCCGGCAGGGATCATTCAGTGAGGAAGCGATCCTCGGGGTGCGGCACGGCGTCGGCGGCGCAGCGGCGACTGCCGCCCACCGCGCGGGGGCGCAGGGGCGCGTCCCCTGGTGAACAGAAGGAACGGCCGTGCATATCGTGATCATGGGGTGCGGGCGGGTCGGCTCGACGCTCGCCCACATCCTGGAGGAGAGGGGCCACTCGGTGGCCATCATCGACCAGAACCCGGAGGCGTTCCGCCGGCTGCGCAGCGGGTTCCGGGGACGCCGGATCACCGGGTTCGGGTTCGACCGCGATGTGATCGCCGAGGCGGGCATCGAGCGGGCGTCCGCGTTCGTGGCCGTCAGCAGCGGCGACAACTCCAACATCATCTCCGCGCGGGTGGCGCGCGAGACGTTCGGTGTCGACAACGTCGTCGCCCGCATCTACGACCCGCGCCGCGCCGAGGTCTACCAGCGGCTCGGCATCCCCACCGTCGCGACCGTCCGGTGGACCGCCGACCAGATCCTGCGCCGCCTGCTGCCCGAGGGCGCCGAACCGCTGTGGCGCGACCCGAGCGGCGGGGTCGTCCTCGCCGAGCTGGAGGCCGGGGAGCTGTGGGTCGGCGAGAAGGTCGCGGCGCTGGAGGAGCACGCCCGCACCCGGGTGGCGTTCCTGTCGCGGATGGGCGAGGCGCTCGTGCCCGCGGGCGACACGGTCGTCCAGGACGGCGACGTCGTGCACGTCATGGCGGCCGCGGACGACCTGGAGCGGATCAACGCCGCGGTGGCGGCGCGGGACGGGGAGGACGCCTGATGCGGGTCGCGATCGCGGGGGCGGGCGCGGTGGGCCGCTCCATCGCGCAGGAGCTGCTGGAGAACGGGCACGAGGTGCTCCTGATCGACAAGAGCCCCAAGGCCATCAAGGTGGAGATGGTGCCGCGCGCCGAGTGGCTGCTGGCGGACGCCTGCGAGATCTCCGCGCTGGACGACGCGGCCCTCGAACGCTGCCAGGTGGTGGTGGCGTCGTCGGGGGACGACAAGGTCAACCTGGTGGTGTCGCTGCTCGCGAAGACCGAGTACGGGGTGCCGCGGGTGGTGGCCCGCATCAACCACCCGAACAACGAGTGGCTGTTCAACGAGTCGTGGGGCGTGGACGTGGCCGTCTCCACGCCGCGGCTGCTGTCGGCGCTCGTCGAGGAGGCCGTCAGCGTCGGCGACCTGGTGCGGCTGATGACGTTCCGGCAGGGCGAGGCGAACCTGGTGGAGCTGACCCTGCCGGAGGACGCGCCGCTCGGCGGCCAGCGGGTCGGGTCGGTGGACTGGCCGCGCGACACCGCGCTGGTGGCGATCCTGCGCGAGGGCCGGGTGCTGGTGCCGTCCGCCGACGACACCCTCGAACCGGGCGACGAGCTGATGTTCGTCGCCAGCCAGGACGTCGAGGACGACCTCGCCGAGCTGCTCGGCGGCCGCTGACGCTACGTCCGGGGGCGCTCGATCGGCGTGCGCCCCCGGGCGAGCAGCCACGCCATCGCGGCGAGCGAGGCGACCTGCAGCGGCCACCCCATGCCGATCTTCGCGGCGCCGAGCAGGCCGCTCTGGTCGCCCGCCGCGATGTAGATCGGGTACTGGACGGCGACGCGCAGCACGCACGGCAGCACCAGCAGCCACGTCAGCCGGGAGCACAGCTTCACGATGCCGGGGTCGGACCGCCAGGCGGTCGGGTCGCCGGTGACCGAGCCGATGATGAACCCGACGGCGGGCCACCGGGCGAGGATCGAGAACGTCAGGCCGACCGCGTAGGCGGCGTTCAGCATGATCCCGGGCAGGAACGCGTCCTCGGCGTCGCCCGACCGCAGCGCGAAGAACGCCGCGATCGCGATGCCGAGGAGGCTGTTGAGGACGAACTGCGGGTTGGACCGCTGCGCGATCCGGACGAGGAGCAGCACCACGGCCGCGCCGATCCCCGCGAACACCGCCGTCCTGACCTCGTCCAGCAGCACGTACGTCAGGGTGAACGCGGTGACCGGGGCGGCGGCCTCCAGCATGCCGCGCACGCCCCCGAGCGCCTTGCTCAGCTGAGCCCGGACGGCCGCCTCGACGGTGTCGTGGGCGTCGCGCGGCTTCGCCTCCGCCTCCGCCTCCGGGGTCTCGGGGGTCTCGGCGGCACCGTCCCGGCCCGCTCGCACTTCGCTCACGTGTCTCCCGGCCGCGGCGGCCTCACGAGCCGCCGCGCAGCTCGTAGCGCGGATTGAACATCGTCTTGCGCCCGTCCTGGAGGCTGACCAGCCCCTCGGCGCGGAGCCGGCGACCGGGGTCGATCCCGGCGATCTTGCGGCGGCCGAGCCAGACCAGGGTGATCATGTCGGTCCCGTCGTACAGTTCGGCCTCCAGGGCGGGGGCGCCGCCGCGCGGACGCAGCGTCACGGTACGTAGGGTACCCGCCACGCAGTGCCGCTTGCGCGGGCCGCAGTCGGTGATCGGCGTCGCGCCCTCGTCGCCGCGCTCCTTGCGCAACTCCTCGGCCTCGAGTTCCGCCTTGCCCGCCGTCATCCGGCGCAGGAAGCGCTTGAGCCCGCCCCGGCCGCGCTCCTGAGCGGCCTCCGGTGTGCGGGCCGAAACCTCGTCCATACGACGAAGCGTATGGCATCCCGGGGCGAATCGGACCCCCGCCGTCGAGTGAACCACCAGGGACCGAACCGAGCATTCCGTCCCTTTGCCGTGAACCGCCCGGCGCCGCGCCCGACCGGCCGTCCGTCCGAGCCCGGGCGGGGGGTTCAGAGGGTGCGGTTGTTCAGCGCGCGCAGGCCGGTGACGGTGCCGAGCACGGTGAGGACGAGCGCGAGGCCGGTGCCGACCCCGATGGTGACCGCGGACGCGGCCGGGTCCGGGACGGCCAGCGCGACCACGCCCGAGAGGGCGAGCAGCAGCCCGCCGGCGATCATCCACGGCTGGGCGCCCCGGTGCGCGATCCTCCAGGACTCCTCGTCGGCCATGGTCCGCTTGGTGCGGATGCCCGCGAAAGCGTTCCGGCCGATCCGCCCCGTCGCGGTGAGCCTGCCGATCACGACGACCAGCACCCCGGCCAACGCGACCACGAGTTCGCCCAAAATATCCATAAAGTCCCCTTTCCCTTCCATTATCGCTCAGGGGCGGGCGTCCGCCCGTCCCGGATGCGGCCGATGACCTCCGCGTAGAACCGGCGCCGGTCGGGGCGGGCGCGGCCCTCGGCGTGCCGCAGGTCCGGGATCGCCCGCTCGCCCAGCCGGACGAGCGCGTCCCGCGCGTCCCGCGCGACCACCGGCCGCGGGTGGTCCAGCAGCGCGATGAGGCCGGGGACCGCGGGCGCCCACTCCGCGTGGGCCAGCGTCCGGATCGCCGTCAGGACCACGTCGGAGTCGCGGTCCTCCAGCAGCGCGACCGTCCGGTCCAGGTACTCCTCCCGGGGCAGGACCCGCCGCGCCGCCCGGAGCGCCTGCAGCCTGATCCTGCGCTCCCGGTGGCCCAGCAGCTCGGCGAGCAGCCCCGCCAGCTCGGGGTCGGGCGTCCGGGCCCCTTCCACGAGGCGGGCGAGCGCCCGCCGGACGTCCGGCACCGCGCCCTCGCGCGCCCGCGCGAGCAGCTCCGCCCGCGTCGGTTCGGGCGGCGGGTCCCGCCGCTCGCGCAGCGCCGCGAGCGCCTCCGCGTCCCGCCGCGCCGCGCCCGGCGGCCGGAACGGCCCGTCGACGAGGTCGAGCCGGTCCGCGAGGTCGCCGCGCCCGTCCGCCCGGAGCCGCTCGACGGTCCGCGCGAGCACGGGCGTCCGCAGCACCGGGCGTCCGGCGACGAGATCGAGCAGCCCCCGCTCCCCCGCCTCGACCCGGCTCTCGATCGCCCCGGCCACGAGATCGGCGGGCGCGCGACGCAACGCCGCCCGGGCCCTCGCGCGCACCCCGGCCCCGCCGTGCTCCCACGCCTCGACGAGCACCGGGACGAACCCGCCGATCCCGTCCGCGTCCAGACACCCCACGACCCGCACGAACCGTTCGAGGGCCGCCGCGTCGGCCGAGCGGGGCGACGGCCGCACGGGCGCCCCCTCTCCCGGGAGGTCCAGGAGGGTGCCGGCGAGCCGGGGCGTGACCTCGATGTCGAGGCGTCCGTCCAGGTAGGCGTGCAGGACGGGAAGCCGCACGGCGGGCTCGGGACGGTCGAGGAGCAGCCTCGCGGCGGTCGCGCGCTGCTCCGCCGTCCCGTCCTCCAGCATGCGCAGCAGCCGTTCGCGCTGGACCGCCGACCACGGCTGGTCGAGGTCGTCCGGGTGCGGCGTCCGCTCCGCGCGCGTCCGCCGGGCCTCCTCGCCGATCGTCCAGGCCGGGACGCCGAGCGGCTGGAGGGCGAGCATCCAGTCGAGCAGCTCGTCCCGCGCCTCGGGCGCCGCCGCCGGGAACACCTCGATCAACGCGCCCAGCCACTCCCGCGACGACCGGCCCGGTGCTTGCCCGGCGGTCGCACGCAGCCGCCGGACGGCCTCGGCGGAGCGACCGGCATCACGCAACCTCGCCACAAGCCCGGCCGGCGCGTCGAGACCCGGACCGTCCCCCACCGCGCGCCCGCTGCCCGCAGCCCCCGCGACCGCCCCGGCGGGCTCGGTGCGCGGCGGCTCGCAGGACCGGGGGGCCGCCGCGCGGCCCCCCGAAGGCGCGGCACGGCCACCCGAAGCCGCGGGGGGCGGAGCGGCGGAATCCTCCGCCCGCGGCTCGCGGGGCGGGCGGGCGAACGCTTCGCGCAGGAGTGCGGTTTCGGCTTCCGCGGGGTTCTCGCCGTGGCGGGCGGCGGCGAGGGCCCGGCGGAGTTCGCCGCCGGTCGGGGCGTCGCCGCAGCGGTGCAGGAGGGCGAACACGTCGCGGCTCGGGGGCAGGGCGTGCAGGCGGGCGGCGAGGGCGCGGCGGCCGGCGGGGCCCGTGCGGGGGATCACCGCGGCGAGCAGGTCGAGCAGGCGGGCCCGGGCGCACCCGTCGAGGTGCGGGACGGCGTCGGCGAGGGAGCGCGCGGACGTCGCGAAGCACGCGAGTTCGGCGTCCGTCCACGGGGGCTTGCAGAGGGCCAGGACGAACCGGAGGACGGACGCGCCGGGATCGCCGGAGGCGGCGAGGCCGAGCCAGTGCGGCAGCATGGCGCGGAGCGCGGACTGGTCGGCGGCGCGGGGCGTCTCGGCCGTCACGGCTCGGCGGGCGACCTCGGGCGCCCAGCCGTGCTCGGCGAGCCACGCGGCCGGATGCTCGCCCGTCCTCCGCAGGACCGACAGCAGGCGGGTGCGGGCGCGGGCGTCGTCCGTCCCGTCGGCCGCCGCCCGGACGGTCGCGGCGAACGCGCCGCGCAGGGTCGCGCGCAGGGCCCCGACGAGGGCGTGGCGGAACCCGGGGTTGTCGTGGCGGGCCAGCCAGGCGAGGAGGGCGGGGACGGCTTCGGGCGCGCGCACGGCCGACAGCGCCCCCGCGGCCGTCTTCTTCACGTTCATGTTCGGGTGGTCGAGGCAGGCCGCGATGGCCGGGGCGGCCCAGGCCGCGTTCGCCTCCTCCAGCGCGAGGAGCGCGTGCCGGACGGTCTGCGGGTCCTCGGCGCGGGTCAGCGGGACCAGGCTCGCCGAGAGCGCGCGGGCGTCCCGGCCGGCGAGCAGCCTGATCGCCTTCTTGCGAACGTGCGGGTCCCGGTGCCGCAGCAGCCGGTGCACCCGGGGCCGGACGGGGCGCCCGCAGCCGCACGGAAGGTCGAGCAGGATCGCCTGCTCGGCGGCGGTGAGGCCCGGACGGTCGAGGAGGTCCAGGGCGAGGTCGGTGACGAGGCCGTGCCCGGCCTCGCGTTCGGTCGCGGCGTCCAGCAGGCGGCGGGGGCGGATCGCGCCGCGCCGGTGCAGCCGCTCGCCGAGGCCGCGGACGGCGTCCACGACGTCGGGCGGGACGGTGGGCTCGGGGCCGTCGCCCCGGGCGGCGGCCAGGTCGGCGGCGGCGCGGGCGGCGCGGCGGGCGCCGCGGGCGGAGGTGGCGCGGACGCGGCGGGCGGTGGTGTCGGAGGCCGAGGACGTGCTGCGGCGGGTCACCGCGGAGGACACCGGGGGCGATCGGGAGATCCTGGCCGGA
>NZ_QHJN01000283.1:0-5641 GCF_003947565.1 Actinomadura sp. WAC 06369
TCACCCCCCACCCCCCGATCAGGAGCACGACATGCGCGATCAGAGCAGCCCGTCCCGTCCCAGCCGCAGAGGCGTCCTGTTCGGCGGCGCCGTCGTCGCCGCCGGCACCCTCGCCGCGGCGTGCACGAGCAACGCCGAGCCGGACGACGGCGGCACCGCCGCCCGCGGCACGCTGGCCGGCGACAACGACAAGCCCGGCAAGAAGGTCACGATCGGGTTCTCCGCCCCGGCCGCCGACCACGGCTGGATGGCGGCGATCGCCAAGGACGCCGAGGCGCAGGCCAAGCAGTACACCGACGTCGAGTGGAAGCCGGTCGAGCCGACCAACGACATCAACCAGCAGATCTCCGCGGTCGAGTCGCTGATCCAGGCGAAGGTCAACGCGCTGGTGATCCTGCCGAACGACGGCGAGCAGCTGAACCAGGTCGCCCGCAAGGCGATGGACGCCGGCATCCCGGTCATCAACCTGGACCGCGTCTTCCCCGACAAGCTGTCGTACCGGACATGGCTCGGCGGCGACAACTACGGCATGGGCGTGTCCGCGGGCCACTACATCGGCAAGAAGCTGAAGGACGACGGCGTCTCGAACCCGGTGATCGTCGAGGTGCAGGGCATCGCGACGCTGCCGCTCACCCAGGAGCGCAGCAAGGGCTTCGCGGACACGCTGAAGACCTACGGGTTCTCGGTCACCGACAGCCAGGCCGCGGAGTTCACCGTGGAGTCCGGCAACGAGGTCACCAGCAACCTGCTGTCGGCCCACAAGAAGATCGACGCGCTGTGGAACCACGACGACGACCAGGGCGTCGGCGTCCTCGCCGCGATCACGCAGTCCGGACGGGACGAGTTCTTCATGGTCGGCGGCGCCGGGTCCGCCAACGCCATGCGGGAGATCAAGAAGGGCGGGGTGCTGGAGGCGACCGTCACCTACCCGCCGACGATGGCGGGTTCGGCGGTCAAACTGGCGCGGCTGATCGCGCAGGGCAAGGGCATGGCCGACCTCGTCGAGCTGCAGGTCCCGCAGTCGATCACGCTGGCGTCCGAGACGATCACCAAGGCGAACGTCGACACGTACATGCCGCTCGGCTTCGAGTCGTAGCCGGCAGCCGCAGGCGGCCGCCGCGGGCGGCCGCGCCCGCGTCCCGCACCCGTCCGAGCCGTCCCGGGACGCGCCCGCCGAGACCCGGCGGGCGCGGCCCGGGCGATACAGAGAGGTGAGCACGAAATGACGACCGTCGGAGTCGGGATGGTCGGGCATGCGTTCATGGGGCGCGCCCACTCCCAGGCGTGGCGCAGCGTCGGACCGTTCTTCGATCCGCCGCTGACCCCCGTGATGACCGCCCTGGCCGGGCGCGACGCCGCACGCACCGGCGCCGCCGCCCGCGCGCTGGGCTGGGCGTCGGCCGAGACCGACTGGAAGGAACTGCTGCGCCGCGACGACGTCCAGCTCGTCGACGTCTGCACGCCGGGCGACAGCCACGCCGAGATCGCGGTCGCGGCGCTGGACGCGGGCAAGCACGTGCTGTGCGAGAAGCCGCTGGCCAACACGGTCGCCGAGGCCGAGTCGATGGTCGCCGCCGCCGAACGGGCCCGCGCGCGCGGCGTCCGCTCGATGGTCGGGTTCAACTACCGGCGGGTCCCCGCGGTGACGCTGGCGCGCCGGCTGGTCGCCGAGGGCCGCATCGGGACCGTCCGGCAGATCCGGGCGCAGTACCTCCAGGACTGGCTGACCGACCCCGAGTCCCCGCACACCTGGCGGTTGGACCGTGACAGGGCCGGGTCGGGCGCGCTCGGCGACATCGGCGCGCACATCATCGACACCGCGCAGTTCGTCACCGGGCAGCTCCTGACCGGCGTCACCGCGCTGACCGAGACCTTCACCCACGAGCGGCCCCTGCCCGGCGGCGGGACGGCCCCGGTCACCGTGGACGACGCCGCGCTGTTCCTCGGCCGCACCGACGGCGGGGCGGTCGCGGCGTTCGAGGCGACGCGGGTGGCGGCGGGCCGCAAGAACGCGCTGCGGATCGAGGTCAGCGGCTCGGCGGGCGCCCTGTCGTTCGACCTGGAGTCGCTGAACGAGCTGTGGTTCCACGACACGGCCGAGGACGCGGCGACCGCCGGGTTCCGCCGGATCGTCGTCACCGAGGACGTGCACCCCTACGCCGGGCGGTGGTGGCCGCCCGGCCACATGCTCGGCTACGAGCACACCTTCACCCACCAGATGGCCGACCTGCTCACCGCCATCGCCGAGGGCACCGACCCCGCCCCGTCGTTCGCCGACGGGCTGCGGGTGCAGCGGGTGCTGGCGGCCGTCGAGCGCAGCGCCGCCGAGGGCGGCGGCTGGACCACCGTCGAAGGGAACGCGTGACATGTCGGAGAAAGCGGCACGACCGATCACCCTGTTCACCGGTCAGTGGGCGGACCTGCCGTTCGAGGAGGTCTGCCGGCTGGCGTCCGGCTGGGGCTACGAGGGCCTCGAGATCGCCTGCTGGGGCGACCACTTCGAGGTCGACAAGGCCCTGGCCGACGACTCCTACATCCCCCGCAAGCTGGAGACGCTGGCCGAGCACGGGCTGAAGGTGTGGGCGATCTCCAACCACCTCGTCGGGCAGGCCGTCTGCGACATCCCGGACGAGCGCCACCAGGCGATCCTGCCCGAGCGGATCTGGGGCGACGGCGAGGCCGAGGGGATCCGGACCCGGGCCGCCGAGGAGATCAAGGACACCGCGCGGGCCGCCGCGAAACTCGGCGTCGACACCGTCATCGGGTTCACCGGCTCGTCGATCTGGCACACCGTCGCGATGTTCCCGCCCACCCCCGAGTCGATGATCGAGCGCGGCTACGCCGACTTCGCCGACCGGTGGAACCCGATCCTGGACGTCTTCGACGAGGTCGGCGTCCGGTTCGCGCACGAGGTCCACCCGAGCGAGATCGCCTACGACTACCACTCGACCGTCCGGACGCTGGAGGCGATCGGCCACCGGCCCGCGTTCGGCCTCAACTTCGACCCGTCCCACTTCGTCTGGCAGGAACTCGACGCCGTGGGCTTCCTGTTCGACTTCCGCGACCGGATCTACCACGTCGACTGCAAGGACACCAAGGTCCGCACCGGCGACGGCCGCCGCGGCCGGCTGTCGTCCCACCTGCCGTGGGGCGACCTGCGGCGCGGCTGGGACTTCATCTCCACCGGCCGCGGCGACGTCCCGTGGGAGGACGTGTTCCGCGCCCTCAACGCCATCGGCTACGGCGGCCCCGTCTCGATCGAGTGGGAGGACGCGGGCATGGACCGCCTGCAGGGCGCGCCCGAGGCGCTCCGGTTCGTCCGGGCGCTCAACGCGATGGAGCCGCCGACCGCGTCGTTCGACGCCGCCTTCGCGAAGGACGAGTAGGAAGGGCGGTCAGGCGCGGAAGTCGGCGAAGTCGAAGCCGGGGGAGACCACGCAGCTCACGAGGACCTCCTCCGGCCCCGCCGGCCGCGCCGCCTGCCACGTCCCGGCGGGGACGACCGCCTGCGGCGCCTGCCCGGCCTCGACGTCCCCGCCGACGACGACCGTCCGCTCCTCCCCGGGGCGCTCCCCGGTGCCGCCCAGCACGAGGTGCAGCGGTCCGCCGCGGTGCCACAGCCACAGCTCGGCGGACCGCACCGCGTGCCACATCGACTCCTCGCCGGGCGGCAGCAGGAAGTAGATGCCGGTCGCGCTCGCCCGCTCGCCCGGGTAGCCGTCCGGGACGAACCGGACGTCCGAGCGCCACGTCTCCCGGTACCAGCCGCCCTCCGGGTGGGGCAGCAGGTCGAGCGCCTCCGCGGTCGCGGGGCGGTCGAGGAGCGCCGTGTGCCGTCCGTCCGGGCCGCGCCGCAGGTACCGGACGCGCGCCGCGGTCGTCCGGTCGATCACGCCCTGCGGCGGGCGGATCCCCGGCGCCGGGTCCAGCGTGACCGCGAGGACCTGGCCGTCCGGGAACGCGTCGTCGGCGACCGCGAGGACGTCCTGCTCCTGGTCCGGCGCCCACACACCCCCCGCCTCGGACAGTACGAACCGTGGTCCCGGCTGCGCGCGCCAGCCGTCCGATGTCGTGAGCAGCAGCATGATCACAACCTAGAGGAGCGGGGACGGCGTCAGACCATGGTCAGGACGATCTTGCCGGTGACGTGACCCGTCTCGCCCCGCTCGTGCGCGCGCGCCGCCTCCTCCAGCGGGAACACCGCGTCGATCTCGGCGTGCAGCCTCCCGGCCTCCGCCAGGGCCGCGATCTGCCGCATCGCGTGGTGGTCCGGCTCGACCAGGAGCCCCTCCCAGCGCACCCCGGCGTCCTCGGCCGCGCCCGCGAACCCCTCCGGCGCGTTGCGCAGCAGCGACACCAGGACGCCGCCGGGCCGCAGCACCCGCAGCGACCGCGTCCCGTACTCGCCGCCGATCGGGTCGAGCACCACGTCGACGTCCTCGGCGACCTCGGCGAAGTCCACCGACGTGTAGTCGATCGGCTCGTCCACCCCGATCCGCCGCAGGAACCCGTGCTTGCCGCCGCTCGCCGTCCCCAGCACCTCCGCGCCGCGCGCCTTCGCGATCTGCACCGCCAGGTGCCCGACCCCGCCGGCCGCCGCGTGCACCAGCACCCGCCGTCCCTCCCGGACCCCGGCCGTGTCGACCAGCGACTGCCACGCGGTCAGCGCCGCCAGCGGCAGCGCGCCCGCCTGCACGTGGTCGATGTTCGCGGGCTTGCGGACGAACGTCCGCGACGGCGCCGCCACGTAGTCGGCGTGCGAGCCGACCCCGAACGGGTACCGCAGCATCCCGAACACCTCGTCGCCCGGCTTGTGGATCGTCACCCCGACGCCCACCGCCTCGACCGTGCCCGAGACGTCCCAGCCCAGCGTGAACGGCGGGTCCCCGAGGAAGCCCTTGCCGGCCCGGTGCTTCCAGTCGGTCGGGTTCACCCCGGCCGCGTGCACCCGGACCAGGACCTCCGTGGGCCCCGGCACCGGCCGGTCGACCTCCACCAGTTCCAGCACGTCCGGTCCGCCCGTCACGTCCTGCCGGACCGCTCGCATCTTCTCGCTCATCGTCCCCTCCCTCGACGGGGTGATCATTCCATTTCGGACAGCCGGGCCGGGTCGAACGCGATCGGGAACGGGCGCTCCACCTCGACCGTCTCCCCGGACCGGACCCGGCGGACGATCTCGTACCGCCCGTCCGCGAGCTCCATCAGCGTCAGCGCGGGCCGCGGCTCCAGATCGACGAGCCAGTAGTGCGGGATCCCCGTCGCCGCGTACTCCTCGACCTTGCGCACCCGGTCCGTCTGCTCGTTCCCGGTGCGCGGCGTCACGACCTCGGCGACGAAGATCAGGTCGGGGCCGTAGTACGTGCGGCTGCGGCGTTCGAGCGCCAGCCGCGCGACGTCGCGGGCGACCGCGAACACGTCCGGCCTGCGGATGCCCGCGCGGGTCGTCACGTCCTGCCGCGCGCCCGCGACGTGGACGTCCGCGTCGGCCTGCCGGGCCGCGTCCTTGAGGATCTCCTTCAACCGGTCGGCGGCGTGGTCGTGCCACACGTCGCCCGGCAGCTCGGTCAGCCACCCGTCGGCGAGTTCGTGGCGCCGCCCGTCCTCGGGCAGTGCGTCCAGGTCGTACAGCGTGTAAGGGCCG
>NZ_QHJN01000284.1:0-5573 GCF_003947565.1 Actinomadura sp. WAC 06369
CCTCGGCGAGCGCGTCGGCCGCCGGTCCGGGGCCGGCCGCGGCGCCGGGCGCCGACCCGCCGACGCCCGGGAGGTCCGCGACGGCGACGGGCCGGTCGGGCGCCTCCAGCACGATCTCCTCGGCCAGCGGACGTCCCGACCAGCGGATCCCCGGCAGCACCAGCACGCCCGGACGGTCGCCGGTGAGCCACGCCCGGACCTGCCCGCGGGCGGTGTCGAAGTGGTCGCCGCGCATGTCAGCCCGCCGCGGTCCGGCGCCCGTGCTCGCGCAGCAGCAGCTTCAGGCTGCCGCCCGCCTCCAGCACCTGGATCGTCCGGTCGCTCGGCGGGTCGCCCGCGAGCGTCCCGCCGTCCGGGAGCCGGACCGCCGCGCGGCGCCAGTCGACCTCCACCGGGTCGAAGCGCCGGACGGCCGACGCGATGCCCGGCACGGCCACCAGCGGCATCCCGTTGTAGGTCTCGCCGCGCCAGAAGCCGGGCGAGAACGACTCGGCGACGACGGCGCTGATCCCGAGGTTCCGCAGCGCGACGAGCGGCGGGTAGTGCGGGTGGCCGTAGCCGAAGTTGCGCCCGCCCACCACGACGTCGCCCGGCTCGACCCGGTCGGCGAAGTCGGGGTCGAAGGCTTTCATGCAGACCGCGCGCAGCTTGTCCGGGTCGTAGTACTTGATGTTCTCCACGCCGATGATCAGGTCGACGTCGAAGTCGTCGCCGAAGATCCACGCGACGCGGCCGCGCAGGACGTCCGGCAGCGCGGAGGTCCCGGGCCCGGTCTCGGTGCCGGTCACGACACCACCTCCCGCGGGTCGGCGATGCGCCCGGCGACGGCGCTGGCCGCGACGGTGTACGCCGACCCCATGTAGATGTCGGCGCCGGTGCTGCCCATCCGGCCGGAGATGTTGAGGACGCCGGTGGAGATGCAGTTCTCGCCGTCCCGCAGCGGGCGCGCGTAGCCGAAGCAGAAGTCGCAGCTGGAGATGGCGATGTCGGCGCCCGCCTCGCGCAGCACGTCCAGCAGCCCCTCCTCCTCGGCCTGCCGGTGGATCACCTGCGAGGTCGGGACGACGTTGAGCTGGACCCCGGGCGCGACCCGGCGGCCCCGCAGGATCTCGGCCGCGGCGCGGATGTCCTCGATGCGGCCGCTCGCGCACGAGCCGATGAACGCCCGCGTGATGGGCGTCCCGGCGGCCTCGTCCACGCCGAGCGTGTTGGCGGCGCGCGCCGACCCGGGCAGGACGACCCGGGGCCGCAGCGCGTCGAGGTCGATCGCGTGGGTCGCGGTGTAGCTCGCGTCGGCGTCGCTGTACAGCGGTTCGAACCCGCTGCGGGCGACCCGCCGGGCGTACTCCAGCGCGCGGTCGTCGGGGTTGAAGATCGCCGAGACGGCTCCCGTGAACATCGCCATGCCGCACAGTCCCTGGCGGCGTCCGATGCTCATCGCCTCGGCGCCGGGGCCGGTGAACTCCATGACCTGGTGCGCGCAGCCGTCCGCGCCGACGCGGGCGATGATCTCGTGGATGAGGTCGCGGTTGTCGACGCCCGGCGCGAACGTCCCGGTGAGGTGGAAGCGGGTCGACGCCGGCACGTCGAGGAAGATCCGCCCGCTGACCCACGCCTCCAGCAGGTCGCGCCGCACGCCCCAGCCGAGCGCGCCGAACGCGCCGAGGCCGCTGATGTGCCCGTCGAAGTGGATGAGGAACCTGCCGGGGAGCGCGTACCCGAGTTCGGCCGCCACCTGGTGCCCGATGCCGCGGCCCTCGTGCACGGTGATGCCGTAGAACTCGCCCCACTTCCGGGTGACGTCGTGGACCTCGCGCTCGCGGCCGTCGCCGTTGGAGAGCATGTGGTCGATGAAGACGAGGTAGCGCTCGGGGTCGTCGACCTCGGTGATGCCGAAGTCGTCGTGCATCTGCTTGAACATCAGGTCGGTGTAGCCGGGGAAGTCGTAGGCGACCATGTGGTCGGGGCGGAACGGGTGGTTCTGCCCGGCCCGCACGTCGTCGAGGCCGCCGGCGCGGGCCAGGATCTTCTCCGTGATCGTCCGCCCGCCGGTCGCGGCCGGGCCGGGGCCGGCGGGGCCGGGCGACGCGGCCGGCGCCAGGACCCGGTCGGCGATCGTCCCGTCGTCGCCGGACGCGGCCGGGCCGGGGCCGGTGCCGGTACTGGTCGAAGTCATCCTCGAACCTCTTTCAGGCGGTGGCGGCGGGCAGGTAGGTCTCCTGCGCCTTCTCCACGTCGGCGAAGCCGATCAGGTCGACGAAGTCGTGGTGCGGCAGCGCGTCGGCGCTGACGTGCGCGGGGGGCTCGCCGGACCGCAGCCGCCGCAGGGTGTCCCGCATGGCGCCGGTCGCCGAGAGCAGGATCTGCGTGGGCAGCAGCGCCAGCCGGACGCCGACCTCGCGCAGCACCTCGGGGGTGAGGTCGCGCTCCACCCAGGTGGAGGCGGTGAGGGTGGCCATCAGGGGGACGCCGGTCCGCTCGCGGCACTCGTGCCACTCCGCCGCCGTGCCGAACGTCTTGGTCACCGGCATGATCATTTCGGCGCCGGCGGCGGCGTAGGTCTCCGCGCGCTCCAGGGCCTCCCGTCCGACGGTGTCGGTCCGGGCGATCACGACGAGACGGTCGCCGACCGCGTCGCGGACCGCCCGGATCTTGCCGGCGGCCTCCTCGACGCCGATCACCGGGACGGGGTCGCCGACGCAGATCGGGCAGCGCTTGGGCGACTCCTGGTCCTCCATGAACACCGCGGCCACGCCCGCGTCGGCGAAGCGGCGCGCGGTGCGGGCGGCGTTGACCGCGTTGCCGTAGCCGGTGTCGATGTCGGCGATGACCGGCAGGTCGCTGGCCTCGAGGATGCGGCGGACCGCGTCGAGGTTCTCCGACATCGTGTAGAGCTCCGCGTCCGGGAGCCCGAGCGCCGCGGAGATCGCGAAGCCGGACGCGCAGAGGGCGGGGAAGCCGGCCTGCTGGGCCAGCCGGGCGGTCAGCCCGTCCCAGACGCCCGGGGCGTACACCACGTCGTCGGCCATGAGGTCGCGCAGACGGGTCGCTGTCATGGGAGCACCTTTCCGCATTCCGGAATAGATTCCGCCACGACAGTAGATTTGGTTCCTGCGACTGTCAACGGGTTCACATCCGCAAAATCTTCTGCAAGAGTTGCAGGTCAACGGATTGCGGACGGAACCGCCGCCGCGATTCGGGCCGTCCGCTCGCCCGCTCCGAACGGTCCGCGATACGGAACGCCTTTCACGCGACCGTCGAGCCGGTGAGCGCGACGCCCGCGGCGGTGCCCGCACGGCGTCCCAGGGAGGGAACATGGACCGCGTCGTCGATCTGCTCTGCGTGGGAGGCGGCCTCGGCGGCCTCGCCGCCGCCGTCCGCGCGCACGACCTGGGCGCCGACGTCCTGGTCGCGGAACGGTCCGGCATGGTGGGCGGGGTGGCCGCCTACAGCGGCGGCTTCGTCTGGGTCGGGGCGTCCGGCCTGCCGGGCGGTGAGGCGGACGGCTCCCTGGCGGCGACCGAGTCCTACCTCGACCACGTGCAGGGCGAGGGCCGTCCGGTCGACCGCGACGCCCGCCGCGCCTACCTGCGCCGCGCGGTGGAGGCGACCCGCTGGTACCGCGAGGCCGGGATCCCGTTCGAGGTCATCCCCGGCTGCCCCGACCTCTACCACCCCGCGCCCGGCTCGACCGGGGAGGGCCGCCTGCTGGAGTGCGCCGTCCCCGGCGCGTCCCTCGGCGCCTGGCGGGACCGGCTCCGCCCCAGCCCGTACTACGAGACGGGCGTCGCCCGCCGCGACCTGTACTCGCCCCGCGCCCGCACGGAGCCGGACCGGCTCCGCCGCGACGGCGCCGAGCGCGACCTGCTCACCCACGGCCTCGGCCTCGCGGGCGCGTTCGTCCGGGCGGCGCTGACCGAGCGCGGCGTCGACTGCCTGCTGCACCACCGCGCCGTGGAGCTGCTGATGGACGGCGACGCCGTCGCGGGCGCCGTCCTGGAGGGGCCGGACGGACGGGTCGCGGTGCGGGCCCGGCGCGGGGTCCTGATCGCGGCGGGCGGGTACGGCGGCGCGCCGGACGCCGCCGAGCTGGAGGACGTGCCGGCGCTGGTCGAGTCGGCCCCGCCCGTGGTCGACGGCGACGGCCTGCTGCTGGCGCAGCGGGCCGGCGCGGCCACCGTGCGCGGCGCCGACCCGTTCTTCAGCGTCGGTTTCCGCTTCCCCGGCGAGACCCACCCGGGCGAGCCCGGACCGGACGGCGGCGTCCCGCTGCACCGGCCGCTGCTGGAGCACCTCGGGCTGCCGCACTCGATGATCGTCAACCGGGACGGGCGGCGCTTCGGCGACGAGAGCTACTACGGCGCGCTGATCGGCGCGCTGCGCCGCTACGACGGGCGCCGGAAGCGCTGGGCGAACCACCCGTGCTGGTTCGTCGCCGACGACGCGTTCCGCCGCCGCTACCGGCTCGGCCCGTACGGGCCCGGCGAGCCGTGGCCGGACGCGATCGTCCGGGCCGGTTCGCCGCGCGAGCTGGCCGAGGCCGCCGGGATCGACCCCGACGGGCTCGCGGCCACCGTCGCCGCCTTCAACGAGGGCGCCGAGCGCGGGACGGACGACGCGTTCGGCCGCGGCACGCTGCCGTTCATCCGCCGCGCCTACGGCGACCCGGACCGCGTCCCGAACCCGAACCTCGGGCCGGTGGCGACCCCGCCGTTCTACGCGCTTCCGCTGTCGATCGTCGGGTTCGGCATGGGCACCCTCGGCCTGTGGATCGACGGCGACGCGCGGGTGCTGCGCCGGGACGGCCGGGCGGTGGCAGGCCTGTACGCCACCGGCAACGCCGCCGCCACCAAGGAGCTGAAGGGCTACGTCACCGGTCTCGCCAACGCCCGCAACCACACCTACGCCTACGCGGCCGCGACGCATGCCCTGACCGAGCGATCCGCGACCGGTCGGTAGGATCCGGAACATGTACCGGATTACGGAACGGTGGGAGGGCCCATGATCCCTGACGACCAGGAGGGCGGCGAGAACAAGAACATCGTCGGCTCGGTCCTTAAGGCGTGCCAGCTCATGGAGTGCTTCACCCGGGAGACGCCCGCCCTCACGCTGAACGCCATGACGTCGGCCACCGGCATGAACAAGACGACCGTCCACCGGCTGGCCGCGACGCTGATCCGGGCGGGCTGGCTGACCCGGGGCGACGGCGGCACCTACCGGCTCACGATGAAGCCCTTCCGGGTCGGCGCCGTCGCGCTCGCGGACCTCAGCCTCCGCGACGAGGCCGAGCCGTTCCTGCGCCACCTGGCCGACCGGTTCGGCGACACCGCCTACCTGATGATCCCCGGCGCGGAGGGGGCCGTCTGCGTCGAGCGGGCGCAGGGCAACAACCCGGTCGTCGTCAACTCGGTGGGCGTCGGCACCGTCCTGCCGTACCACACCGCCGCCGGACCGGTCGTCCTGCTCGCCCACTCCGACGAGCTGCGCGAGCGCTGGCTCGGCCGCGACCTCGACCAGTACACGTCCCACACGCTGACCGACCGCACGTCGCTCGCCGCCCGGCTCGACGCCGT
>NZ_QHJN01000285.1:0-5566 GCF_003947565.1 Actinomadura sp. WAC 06369
GGGGACAGGTCGGCGAGCCGGACGGAGCCGACGGCCTTGTCGTCGTCCCAGCTCAGGAGCTCGGGGGCGGTGTCGGGCGGGGAGAGGTGCAGGGCGGTCATGGGGGCCGCCAGGCCGTGGCCGGTGGCCTTCAGGACGGCCTCCTTGCGGCTCCAGTAGACGTGGAACGCGCGCTTGCGCCCTTCGGGCGTCAGGGCGGCGAGCGCGTCGCGCTCGGGGGCGGCGAGGACCATCTCGGCGAGGCGGTCGATGTCGCGGTCGCTCTCGCGCTCGACGTCCACGCCGACCTGGACGCCGTCGGCGACGGCGAGGACGACGCGGTCGCCGGAGTGCGACAGCGAGAAGTCGACGTCGTGGCCCGGGAGGCGCGGCTTGCCGTGGTCGGCGCCGCAGTGCGGGCATTCGGTGGTGAACGCGATGGACGCGGGGGCCAGACCGGTCCGGGCGGCGAGGACGGTGCGGGCGAGGAAGCGTCCGGTGACGAAACGGGCCTTGTCCTCGGCGCGGGCGAAGCGGTCGTAGCGGTCGCGTTCGGCGGCGGGCAGCAGGTCGCGCATGTGCGGCTCGTCGGCGGGGGCCGACCAGTGCACTTCGATGGGCGTCTCCACGCCGGTGATCCTATTGCCGCGTACGCTTGTCGACCATGCGGCTTGATCTGTTCTCGGACGTGGCGGACCTGACGGCGGCGGTCGTCGACATCGAGTCGGTGAGCGGCGGGGAGGGTCCGCTGGCGGACGCGGTCGAGGAGGCGCTGCGGGCGCTGCCGCACCTCGCGGTCGAGCGGGTGGGGCACAACGTCGTCGCGCGCACGGACCTCGGGCGCGCGGAACGGGTCGTCCTGGCCGGGCACCTCGACACCGTGCCGCTGAACGGGAACCTGCCGTCGCGGGTCGAGGGCGACCGGCTGTACGGGTGCGGCACCTCCGACATGAAGAGCGGCGTCGCGGTGGCGCTGCGGCTCGCCGCGACGGTGGCCGAGCCGACCCGCGACATCACGTTCGTGTTCTACGAGTGCGAGGAGATCGAGGCGTCCCGCAACGGGCTGCGGCGGCTGGCCCGCGAGCGTCCCGAGCTGCTCGCGGGCGACTTCGCCGTCCTGATGGAGCCGACGGGCGCGCTGATCGAGGGCGGCTGCCAGGGCACCATGCGGGTGGAGGTGGCGGCCGCGGGGGAGCGGGCGCACAGCGCGCGCGCCTGGATGGGGTCGAACGCGATCCACTCCGCCGGACGCATCCTGGACGTCCTGCGCGCCTACGAGCCCACGCGTCCGGTCGTGGACGGGCTCGAGTACCGCGAGGGCCTGAACGCGGTGTTCGTCCGCGGCGGCGTCGCGGGGAACGTCATCCCGGACGAGTGCGTCGTGACGGTGAACTACCGGTTCGCGCCCGACAAGTCGCTCGACGAGGCCGAGCGGTACCTCCGGGAGATCTTCGACGGGTTCGCGGTGATGGTCACGGACGCCTCGCCCGCGGCGCGGCCGGGGCTGACGCACCCGGCGGCGGACGCGTTCGTCCGGGCGGCCGGCGCGGAGGTCCGGGCGAAGCTCGGCTGGACGGACGTCGCGCAGTTCGCCGAGCTGGGCGTGCCGGCCGTCAACTACGGGCCGGGGGAGCCGACGCTCGCGCACACGAAGGACGAGTACGTCGAGACGCCGCTGATCGCCGACTGCGAGCGCCGCATGCGCGCGTGGCTCACCGCCTGAGCCGGCCGCGCCCGAGTCAGGCGCGCAGGCCCCGCAGGAGCACGTCGGCGTAGACGCGACGGCCCTCGGGGCCGGCGAGGTTGACCGCCGTCGCCAGCCCGCACATCAGCGTGCGGAACTCGCGCACCCCGACGTCGGCGCGGAGCGCCCCGGCGGCGCGGGCGCGGTCGAGGAGCCGGGTGACGCGGTCGTGCAGGTCCCGGTTCTCGGGGCCGGTGTTCTCGTCGAACAGCAGGCCGATGTCGCCGAACACCGTGCGCAGCCCGCGGTTGCGGCCCATGACGTCGCAGCTCAGCCGCACGTAGTGCGCGAGGCCCTCCCACGGGTCGTCGATGCGCAGGGCCTCGGCGGCGTTGGCGGCGCCGTCGGCCAGCCACTCGGCGGCGAGCTCGTCGATGAGCGCCTGCTTGGTGGGGAAGTGGCGGTAGATCGTCCCGACGCCGACGCCGGCGCGGCGGGCGATGTCCTCCATCTGGACCTCGACGCCGTCCTCTTCGAACGCGGTGCGCGCGGCGTCCAGCACGCGGCGGCGGTTGCGGCGTGCGTCGGCGCGCAGGGGGCGCGGCCCGGTGGCGGCGGTCATCGCCTCCAGTGAACCACGCGCGAGGGGCCGGCCTCCCCGCCCCGGACGCCGGACGGTCCGGCGATCCCCACGTATCCCTAGAGGCTCTAGATTTTCTAGAGCGTCTAGGTAAAGTGATTGACAAGCGGAATCTGGCTTCCGTATCGTCTCGCGATGCAAGCGGAACCGGAATTCGACTTCCAGATAAGGAGCCGCGCATGGCCGCACGGCATCGGGGGCTCGCGCTCGCCCTGCTCACCTCGGTCCAGTTCGTCCTGGTCCTGGACGCCTCGATCGTCAACATCGCGCTGCCGTCCATCGGCCGCGACCTGCACTTCGACCAGGCCGACCTGTCCTGGGTCGCCAACGCCTACACGCTCGCGTTCGGCGGCTTCCTGCTGTTCGGCGGGCGGGTCGCCGACCTCGCCGGACGGCGCCGGATGTTCCTGGCCGGGCTGGCGCTGTTCACCGTCACCTCGCTCGTCGGCGGGCTCGCCCCGAACGCCGGGACGCTCGTCGCCGCGCGCGCCGCGCAGGGCGTCGGCGCCGCGCTGGCCGCCCCGGCCGCGCTGGCGCTGATCATGACGCTGTTCGCGCCCGGCCCCGAGCGCAACCGCGCGCTCGGCCTGTTCGGCGCCGTCGCCGGCGCGGGCGGCGCCGCGGGCGCCATCCTCGGCGGGCTGCTCACCGACTGGTTCGGCTGGGAGGCGGTGCTGTACGTCAACGTCCCGATCGGCGCCGCCGCGCTCGCGCTCGCGCCCGTCCTGCTCCCCGAGGCGCGCGACGAGCGGGTCCGCGGCTTCGACCTGGCCGGCGCCGTCGCGGTGACCGGCGGGCTCGCGCTGCTCGTCTACACGCTGGTGGACGCGAACGAGGCGGGCTGGACGTCCGCGCGGACGCTCGGGCTCGGCGCCGCGGCCGCCGCGCTGCTGGCGGCGTTCGCCGCGGTGGAGGCGCGCGTGCGGAACCCGCTCGTCCCGCTCGGCGTCTTCCGGAACCGGTCGCTGACCGGCGGGAACCTCGCGGCCGTCCTGATGACGATGGCGATCTTCCCGATGTTCTACGTCATGACCCTCTACCTGCAGCAGGTCAAGGGCTACGAGCCGGTGAAGGCGGGGGTGGCGCAGCTCCCGGTGGCGATCGCGATCGGCGCGGGCTCGGCGCTCGGGTCGCGGCTCGTCACCCGGTTCGGCCCCCGGGTGCCGGTGGGCGCCGCGCTGGCGGTGGCCGCGTGCGGGCTCGCCTGGTTCTCCCGGATGTCGGCGACCGGCCACTACGCGGCCGAGGCGCTCGGCCCCGCGATCGTGATGGGGCTCGGCGCCGGCGTGGTGTTCGTCGGCACCGCCATCGCCGCGACCGCCGGGGCCGCGGCGGACGAGTCGGGGCTCGCGTCCGGCCTCGTCAACACCGCCCAGCAGGTCGGCGGCGCGCTCGGCCTGGCCCTCGTGGTGGCGGTGTCCGCGCAGGTCACCGAGAACGCGCTCGCCGACGGCGAGCACGTCCTCGGCGTCGCGCTGAACGCGGGCTTCCGGGCCGGCATGCTCGCCGCCGCGGGCGTCGCGCTCCTCGCCGCGGCGGCCGCCCTGGCGCTCATCCCCGGCCGGACGGCCGACGGGCGCGCGGCGGCGGACGCCCGGCCGCCGGCGCACGTGGGGTGACCGGGAAAACCGGGAGGTGGGGGTACCCGGCGCGCCATTACGGTGGGGTCATGACATCCGAAGAAAGCCGCCGATCCCGGCGGCAGGGGCCCGCCATGCTGCGCGGGCGCGCCGTCCCCCCGACGACCACCGACCAGCGGCTGCTCGACGCGCGCGGCCCGGCCGACTGGGTGCACGCCGACCCGTGGCGGGTGCTGCGCATCCAGGCCGAGTTCGTGGAGGGCTTCGGGCTGCTGGCGGAGCTGCCGAAGGCGGTCAGCGTGTTCGGCAGCGCCCGCACCAAGCCGGGCACCCCCGAGTACGAGGCGGCCGTCGACATCGGCGCCCGGCTGCACGACGCCGGGTACGCGGTGATCACCGGCGGCGGCCCGGGCATCATGGAGGCGGCGAACAAGGGCTGCGACGAGAACGGCGGCGTGTCGGTCGGGCTCGGCATCGAGCTGCCCTTCGAGCAGAAGCTGAACGACCACGTCGACATCGGCCTCGAGTTCCGGTACTTCTTCGTCCGCAAGACGATGTTCGTGAAGTACTCGCAGGCGTTCGTGGTGCTGCCGGGCGGCTTCGGGACGCTGGACGAGCTGTTCGAGGCGATCACGCTCGTCCAGACCAAGAAGATCACCCGGTTCCCGATCGTCCTCGTCGGCACCGAGTTCTGGGGCGGCCTCCTCGACTGGATCCGCGCCACGATGCTGCCGTCGGCGAAGATCTCCCCCGACGACCTGGACCTGATCCACCTCACCGACGACCCCGACGAGGTCGTCAAGGTGATCGTCGACGCGCACATGGAGCAGGAGCGGCTGCTGCAGGAGCAGGCCGCGGTCGAGGAGACGGCCCGGGCCGCCGGGACGGCGGGGCAGGAAGTGGACGGCACGTGAGCGACTCCCTCGCGGTCTGCGTGTTCTGCGCGTCCAGCAGCAAGATCGACCCCCGGTTCCTCGACCTCGCGGCGGAGGCCGGCGCCGAGCTGGCGCGGCGCGGCCACAGCCTGGTCAGCGGCGGCGCCCAGGTGTCCTGCATGGGCGCCGTCGCGCGCGCCGCCCGGGCCGGCGGCGCCCGCACCGTCGGCGTGATCCCCGAGAACCTGGTCGACCTCGAGATCTCCGACGAGGAGAACGACGAGCTGATCGTCACCCCCGACATGCGCACCCGCAAGGGCGAGATGGACCGCCGCAGCGACGCGTTCCTCGTCCTGCCCGGCGGCATCGGGACGCTCGAGGAGCTGTTCGAGATCTGGACGGCCCGCACCCTCGGCATGCACGACAAGCAGATCGTCATCCTCGACCCCGTCGGCGTCTACGAGCCGCTGCGCGAGCTGATGAAGGGCCTCGCGGAGCACGGCTTCACCCGCCCGAAGGCGTTCGACGCGGTGAGCTGGGCCTCGACCGTCCCCGAAGCCTTCGACCTGCTCGAACTCTCCCAGGTCCGGATCGAGCCCACCCCCGAGGACTACGCCGAGGCCGAACTGTAGGGCGCGCGGCCCGCGGCGGACGCGTCCGGGCGCGCCCGCCTCCGGCCGGGGAGGCGTGATCTCCGCCGGCGGGGAAGGAGCCTCTGCGGAGGTGGGCCCGTGAACGGCGTGACCAGGGTGAAGGCGTGTGCGGTGGCGGTCGCGGGCGGGCTGCTGCTCGCGGGGTGCTCCGGAGG
>NZ_QHJN01000286.1:0-5558 GCF_003947565.1 Actinomadura sp. WAC 06369
ACCGTCGTCGCCAGCCGCGTCTTGCCCGCCCCGCCCGGCCCGACGAGCGTGACGAGCCGTCCGTCCCACAGCCGCCGGGCGATCCACGCGCACTCGTCCTCCCGGCCGACGAACCCCGTCGCGGGCGCCCGCAGGTTGCCGCGCGGCCGCGCCCGCGGCACCCGCAGGACGTCGAGGTACGCGGCGTGCGCCTCGTCGCCGGGGTCCGCGCCCAGCTCGTCGGCCAGCACCCGCCGGAACTCCTCGTACACCGCGAGCGCCTCCGCCGGACGCCCGTCGCGGTGCAGCGCACGCACCAGCAGCGCCCGCACCCGCTCCCGCAGCGGATGCCGCGCCGCGAGCCCCTCCAGCTCGGCCGCGAGCGCGCCCGGGCCGGCGCCCGCGGCCAGCTCGGCGGCGATCCGGTCCTCGGTCGCGGCGAGCCGCAGCTCGCGGAGCCGGACGGCCTCGGCCGCGGCGAACGGGGCGTCCCCGGCGTCGGCGAGCGGGTCGCCGCGCCACAGGCCGAGCGCCTCGCCGAGCAGCGTCGCCGCCCGGCCGCCGTCCCCGCCGCGCAGCGCCCGCGCGCCCTCCCGCGCGAGCCGCTCGAACCGGTGCGCGTCCACCGCGTCCGGCGCGACGTCCAGCAGGTACCCGCCCGGCTCCGACCGCACCCGGCCGTCCGGCAGGGACCGCCGGAGCCGCGACACGAGCGCCTGCAGGGCGTGCGCGGGGTCGCCGGGGCCGCCGTCCGGCCACACGGCCCGGACGAGCGCGTCGCCCGTCACCGTCCGTCCGGGCTCCAGCGCCAGCCGCGCCACCAGCGCCCGCAGCCGCGCCCCGCCGACGGGCACCGCCGCCCCGCCGTCCGTGACCACCAGCGGCCCGAGGATCCCGACGAACATGCCCCCATTCTGGGCCGGGCCGCCCCCGGCCGCGCGCCCGTCCACGGCCTGTGGACGGGCGGGGGCCGGGGCCCCCGCGGCCCGGACGAACGGCCCGTCTCCCCCCTCCTGGAGACGGGACGCGCGGGTCAGGCGCCCTCGCGGGCGGCCTCGTGGAGCAGGACGAGCTGCTCGCAGACCTCGGTGATGTCGGCGACGGGCATGCGGACGAGTGCGCCGTCGCGGCCGCACCAGTGGAAGGCGGCGCGCTCGCACCAGACCGCGCGGCCGCCGACGGCGAGCCCCGCGGGGGCGGCCGGGGACGCGGCGAGGCCGCGGTCGGCGAGGAGGGCGCCCAGTTCCTCGACGGCGTGCGCGGGGTCGGCCGAGATGGGGCGGACGTGGCCGCCGCGGACCGGGACGGCGAACCAGGTGGCCTTGCCGGAGACCTGCGGGGAGCGCAGCCGGGAGCGGGACGCGTGGTGGCCCCAGCGGCCGCCGGAGAGCATGTCGATGATGTCGAGGCCGCGGCCGTGCTCGGGCATCGGACCGGCGGACGTGCGGCGCCGCCAGCAGCGCAGCTCGTCGAAGATCTTGACGACGAGTTCCTGGCGGCCGCGGCCGTCGCCGCGGCGGTAGACCCAGAGTTCGGCGCCCGCGGACGGCTTGCGGCTGCCGTCGGCGGAGCGCGGGGTGCCGTGCAGGAGCGCGTTGGTGGCGAGCTCGCTGACCATCAGGGTGACGTCGTCCGCGTCCCGGACGCCGGCTTTCGGGAGGAGGTTCGCGACGTGCGCGCGCGCGACACCGGCGATCGTCTCGTCCGGGGGCAGGGGCAGGGCCGTGCAGCCGCCGTTCTCGAGGGTCCAGGGGACCCCGCACAGCGTCGCCGCCTTCGTCATGGTCGCCACCTCGGTGAAGTCGATTGAGTTCTTCCGTGGCTACCGCCCACCGGCGCGTGGGAGCGGTAGGCGTTCCGGAGACGGCGGAGCCGAAATGCCTCTGACAATCTCGACATATGGCCCGCAGTTCCCGACTCGCTACCTGTGAATCGCAGATTCAGTGTCGCACATGCGACCGAACAAGGAGCCGAACATGAGCAAGGAATTCTGTTGACGAGCGAGATGTTCACCGATCCGGACCCCGGCCGCCATAATTCGCGCGGCCGTGATCGGACGGGCGCGTAACGGCGGGCGCCCGGGAGGCGCGGTGCACGCGCTGTAGCGTGGAGGACGCCTGAGAGGGGCCGCACACGGAAGATCCCCCAGGGGTGCAGCCCTGGGGGATCTCGTGTGCGGCTTCGGGGCGGCCTCCGCGCGGGAGCGCCCGCGCCGCGGGTCCGTGCCGGCGGCCGCGGCTACCGGTCGTACCGGCCCGCCTTCACGTCGGCGAGGAACGCGGCGAACACCGGACGGGCGACGACGTGCGCGCCCGCCTCGGGCGCCGTGCTGTCGCGCACCCCGGTGGCCGCGTCGAGGTCGGCGACCTCGACGCAGGCGCCGTTGCTGCTGGCGCTCGCCGAAGCCTTGAACCACCGTGCCTGAGAGAGGTCCATCGCTGTCTCCTCGAGATCACTCAAGTGTTGCCATGAGCTTGCTGATGTACGCGGCGCTGTCGGCCGGGCCGAGCGCCGACCGCTTGATCTGCTCGTAGATCAGCTCATACGCCTCCACGTTGTCGGCGGGATCGATGTGCTGGATGGCCGCGTCGGTCTCGAGGTAGGCCATGGGCGGCTCCCCGCCGGGAAACCGGAAGATGTGGAAGACCATCGCCATGCCGGGGTGCAGGCCGTCCTCGAAGCGGAGCAGCCGCAGCTCGACGTTGGGGCGCTCCGCCATCTTGAGCAGGTGCGCGAGCTGGGCGCGCCGCTCGTCGCCGTGCCCCCACTCGTACAGCAGCGCCGCCTCGGTGACGAGGGCCGTGAGCCGGGGCGCGGTGTCGCCGTCGCGCTCCAGGATCTGCTGGCGGCGCAGCCGGGCGCGCAGGGCCACCTCCCGCCACTCGGGCGGCTTCGACCCGTACGACAGGAGCGTCTGCATGTACGGGACGGTCTGGAGCAGTCCGGGGACGAGCAGCGGCGTGTAGACGAGGATCTCGGAGGCGTCGTTCTCGAACCCGGGGAACTCGACGCTCTCGTACACCTCGCCGTACTCGCGCCACCAGGCCCGGCGGCGGGCGCTGCGCGCGAGCTCCTGGAGCCGGTCGACGGTCTCGTCGTCGGCGCCGTAGAGGCGGGCGAGGTCGCGGATGTCGCTGAGCTCCGGACGGACCCACGTGTTCGCCTCGAACCGGCCGACCTTGCCGCGCCCCCAGCTGAGGCGGTCGCAGACCTGGTTGGCGGTGTAGCCGGACGCCTCGCGCAGCTCCTTCAGCCGCCGCGCCAGCGTCCACTTGGCGATGGTGGCCCCGTACGCGTCGCTCACGGGCGCCGCCTCCCTCCGCATGCCCGCGCCCGGCCGTCCGGGTCGCACCTGTGGATCACGATCGCGCGGGTTCAGTCCGCGACCCGGTCGAACTCTCCCTTCTTCGCACCGTCAAGGAAGCACGCCCACTCGCGCTCGTCGAACACCGACACGAGCCCGCCGGGCGCGCCGGTGCTGCGCAGCAGGGTCCACTCGCCCGCGAAGGCGACCTCGATGGCGCCGTCGGGCGTCGCGGAGCGCCGCCAGTCGAGGGCGTCGAGGTCGACGCCCAGCTCGGCCGCGGAAGGTTTGCGCACGTCCATCTCCTGTCTGGGGGCGGGGGGCGGGCGGTCCGGACGGCTAGGGCACGCGGGCGACCGCGCAGTAGCTCCACCGGGACCCGTCGCTGTCGGCCTCCTCGGCGTCCTCGGCGCCCCAGAAGCCGACGTAGGTGACCTCGGCCTTCGCCCCGTCGTACGGCGGGACGATCTCCAGGCCGTCGAAGTACCGCTCGATCTGCTCCCGGGTGCGGGTGTGCACGCCGGTGGGCGTCCCGGAGTAGATCTCCTGCACCGCCCGGACCCGCCATTCGGGCTGGAAGTCCTGGGTTCCGGCGGACAGGACCAGGTAGCTGCCGGGCACCAGCCGCCGCATGTAGCGGGCGACGATGTCCCAGGGGTCCTCCTCGTCGGAGAGGAAGTGGGTGACCGCGACCAGCATCATCGCGACCGGCCGCGAGAAGTCGATCAGCCGCCGCGTGTCGGGGTCGTCCAGGACGGCCTCGGGGTCGCGCAGGTCGCGCAGGACGACCGCGGTCTGCTCGTCGCCCTCCAGCAGCGCGTTCGCGTGGATCCGGACGATCGGGTCGTGGTCGACGTAGACGACCCGGGCGTCGGGGCGGACGGCGCGCGCGACCTGGTGCGTGTTGTTCTGCGTGGGGAGCCCGGCGCCGACGTCGACGAACTGGCGGACGCCCTGCTCGGCGACCCAGCGGACGGCGCGCTGCAGGAAGCCGCGGTTGGACCACGCGACGTCCCGGATCTCCGGCACCTTCCGGTTGACCTCGGCTCCGGCCGCCCGGTCGGCCGCGTAGTTGAGCTCGCCGCCGAGGTAGTAGTCGTACAGCCGGGCGGCGCTCGGGACCGAGACGTCCACGCCCGGCGGCGCCTCCTCGGTGTCGCTCATCGCATCGCCTCCGGCTCCCTGCCACTCACGGTTCGTCCGATATGTCACAACTTGTGATGCACAAATTATGAAGCATGGATCGGCCTTCTGTGCAGTGTCCGCGCGCATCTCTTTACACGCGCGCCGCCGATGCAACTTACCGCTCGGCGACTATTGCATGGCCTATCGGGAACTCGTCCATGGACTATCGAATTTCTGTGCGAAGCAAATTGCGGACGGACCGAAAACGCGGATGCCGCGGCCTTCTCCCGCCTTTTGCTGACCCACCATGATCGGTCGGCGGACAATTCGGCGCGCCGACTCGTCCCGTTCCGACGTCCCCGCGGCGGCCTTCCGGAGACCGCCGTGGATACGGCGCCGGCCTAGCCGGCGGCGGGCACCGGGACGGTCGCGTCCAGCAGGCGGCGGGTCTGCGGGTGCCCGGCGCCGTCGAGCCCGGCGGCCGGGACGTCCTCGACGACGCGGCCCTCGTGCAGGACGACCACGCGGTCGGCGACCCGGCGCGCGACGCGGAGGTCGTGGGTGACGAGGACGATCGTCAGCCTGTCGTCGCGGCGCAGCGCGGTGAGCAGGTCGAGGATGCGGTCCCGGGTGAGGACGTCGAGGCCGCTGGTGGGCTCGTCCGCGAGCAGGACGCGGGGCCGCTGCGCGAGCGCGCGGGCGATCGCGACGCGCTGGCACTCGCCGCCGGAGAGGGTCGCCGGGCGGCGCCCGGCCACGGCCGGGTCGAGCCCGGCGCGGCGCAGCAGGTCGTCGTCGTACGGGCCCGCCTCGGCGACGACCTGCCGGACGGTGTGCCGGGGGTCGAACGACGCGAGCGGGTTCTGGAAGATCAGCCCGGTGCCGCGGCGGACGCCGCGCCGGTCGCGGCCGCGCAGCCGCCACACGTCCCGGCCGTCGCGCAGGACGGTCCCGGCGGCGGGCCGGTCGAGGGCGGCGAGCGCACCGATCAGGGTGGACTTGCCGGAGCCGCTCGCGCCGACGACCGCGACGGCCTCGCCGGGCGCGACGTCGAGGTCGACGCCGTCCAGCGCGACCGTCGCGCGGCGGCGGGACCGCAGCACCCGGGTCGTCCCGCGCAGCGCCATGCTCCCGTCGGACGGGCGGGCGG
>NZ_QHJN01000287.1:0-5550 GCF_003947565.1 Actinomadura sp. WAC 06369
CGAGCGGCGCGCGCACGCCGGCGGAGCCGAGGACGGGGTCGACCAGCCGGCGGCGGCGCCGGCGGCGCGCCCCCGCCGGGGCCGGCGCGAGGCGGCGGACCGGCCCGGGCGCCCGGCGCGGGTCGCCGGTGGCGCGGGGGGGGAGCCCGAGCGGGGTGCGCAGGGCCGTCGTGGGGGGCAAGGCGGCGTCCGCGGACGCCGCATCGCCCGCTACGACGGCCCTGCGCACCACGTTCGGGCTGCCCCCCGGCGACACCGGCGACCCGGGCGCGGCGCCGGGGCCGGTGAGCGAGTCCGCGCGGTACCTGGAGTGGGCGCGCCGCCGGGTCCGCCGCGGACTGATCACCGCGATCGTCGTCCCGGCGGCGCTGCTGGCGCTGCTGGGCGCCGTGATGGCCGGCCACCACGTCTACGTCACGCTGAACTCGGTGCTGGAACCCGCCGACTACCGCGCCCTGCGGATCGGCGCCGACCAGGCGGACGCCGAGCGGACGCTGCCGGCCATGCAGACGGCCGGGACCGGCGTCGTCCGCGCGACGGTGCCCGAACCGCCGGGCGCCGCCTGCCGCTACTACAGCCCGGAGGCCAACCTGCTGGGCACCGAATGGGTCTACCGGCTGTGCTTCGCCGACGGACGCCTCATCACCAAGGACGCCTACAGCACCTCGGTGCTGTCGCGGCGGCTCGACGAACGAAGGGGAACCCCGTGATCCGCGTACTGCTCGCCGACGACGAGGCCATGATCCGCGCCGGGGTGCGGGCGATCCTGGCCGCCGATCCCGGGATCGAGGTCGTCGCCGAGGCCGCCGACGGGCGGGAGGCCGTCGAGGGCGTGCTGGCGCACCGTCCCGACGTCGCGCTGCTGGACATCCGCATGCCGCGGCTGGACGGGCTGGCCGCCGCGGAGGAGCTGCGCCGCGCCGCGCCCGGCACGGGGATCGTCATGCTGACCACCTTCGGGGAGGACGAGTACATCGTCCGGGCGCTGTCGGGCGGCGCGGGCGGGTTCCTGCTGAAGTCGGGCGACCCGCACGAGCTGATCGCGGGGGTGCGGGCGGTCGCGGACGGCGCGGCGTACCTGTCGCCGAAGGTGGCGCACCGCGTCATCGGGGAGCTGCGCGGCGGCCGCATGTCGCAGGAGGCCCGCGCCCGGCGCCGCATCGCCGACCTGACGCCGCGGGAGCGGCAGGTGCTGGCGCTGGTGGGCGCCGGGCTGTCCAACGCCGAGATCGCCCAGCGGCTGCACGTGGTGGAGGGCACGGTGAAGGCGTACGTGTCGGCCATCCTGACGCGGCTGGAGGTCAGGAACCGGGTGCAGGCGGCGATCGTGGCCTATGAGGCCGGTCTGGTCGACGGGGCGCCCGCCGTCGCCGGCAGCGCGTCCCCCACACTCTTCAGCAGGTCGGAGCGGGCGTTGGCCAGGGACATCGGCACCACCATCAGGAACAGGAACGCCGTGGTGAGGGTGGCCGCGGCACTGCGCAGCACCGCCGCGACACCCGTCATCAGCAGGCTCGTCAGCGCCAGGTACGCCCCCGCGGCCAGGGCGTCCCGCACGAGACCGCCCGCCTCCAGACGGCCCCACTCGCCCAGGACCGGCGCACTGATCGCGGCACCGGCGAGGACCAGGACGACCCCGGCGGGCAGCGTCACGGCCGCGACGACGGACGCCTTGGCCGCCAGCATCCGGCCGCGCAGCGGCACACACTGCAGCGTCGTGCGGACGCTTCCGGTGGCGTACTCGCCGGTGACGGCCAGGATCGCCAGAGCCAGCACCACGAACTGCACCAGGTCGATCGCGCCGACCGGGATGTCGGACACCGCGACCGCCCCGGGCGGCTCGACGCCGGGCTGCCCGGAGGTGTTGTCCGTCGCGGTGTCGGTCGCCAGGATCACGCAGAACACGCCCATCATGGCGACCGCGCCCGCCAGGTTCCACCAGGTGGACCGCACCGACCACAGCTTGATCCACTCGGCGGCGAACGCCCCGCGGAACCCGCCGCCCGCACCCGGCCGGGCCCGCCCGTCCACGGACCGGACCGCACCCGCCCCGGCCGTCGCCCGGCCGATCGTCGCGCCAGCCGTCGCGCCGGCCGTCGCGCCGGTCGTCGTGTCCCGGGCGGTCATCGCGCCGTCACCTCCGCGCCGGGCGCGGCGTCGTACTCGACGCTCGAGCCGGTCAGTTCCATGTACGCCTCCTCGAGCGACGCCCGGACGGTCGTCAGCTCGAACAGCGGCAGCCCGGCGGCGTGCGCGACCGTCCCGACCTGCTCCGCCGACGCCCCCGACACCAGCAGCTCGCCCTCGTCGCCCGGCCGCACCCGCGCCCCCTCCGGGCCCAGCCCGGCCGTGATCCGCGCGGCGAGGTCGCCGGCGCGCGGGCCGCGCACCCGCACCGTGTTCCGCGAACTCGCGGCGATCACCTCCGAAACCGGCGCGTCCGCGAGGAGGCGGCCCTTCCCGATGACCACCAGCCGGTCCGCGGTCAGCTGCATCTCGCTCATGAGGTGGGACGAGACGAACACGGTGCGGCCCTCGGCCGCCAGCGACCGCATCAGCCGCCGCACCCACAGCACCCCGTCGGGATCGAGGCCGTTCACCGGCTCGTCGAACAGCAGCACCCCCGGATCGCCCAGCAGCGCCCCGGCGATGCCCAGCCGCTGGCTCATCCCCAGCGAGAACGTCCCGGCGCGCCGCCCGGCGACCGCCTCCAGCCCCACGGCCGCCAGCACCTCCTCGACACGCCGCACCGGGATGCCGTTGGAGGCCGCCATCGCCAGCAGGTGCCGCCGCGCCGACCGCCCGGGGTGCACGGCCTTGGCGTCCAGCAGCGCCCCCACCTCGCGCAGCGGACGCGGCAGGTCCCGGTAGGCGCGGCCGCCGATGAGCGCCTCACCGGACGTGGGGCGGTCCAGGCCCAGGACCATCCGCATCGTCGTGGACTTCCCCGCCCCGTTCGGGCCGAGGAACCCCGTCACCCGCCCCGCCGCGACGTCCATCGTCAGGCCGTCGACGGCGGTGCGGCCGCCGTACCGTTTCGTCAATCCCCGCACAGTGATCATCGCGTCTCCCGATCCGTGTTCACCTGCACGAACCTAGGAGCCGGGGGAGGGGCCGAGCAGTGCGCGAACGGCACCGGCGTCCCCCCACTTTCGTCAATCTCCGGACCCGCGGCCGCAATCGCCGCCGAACCCCGGACACGCCCCCCGGACATGCAGACGGGCCGCCCCCGCGACGCTTCCACGCCGCGGGAACGGCCCGTCAAGAACACAGGGACCACCGCGACCACCCCCGAGGGGCCGCAGCGGTCACCCGCGCGCGAGGATCAGGGGCGCGGCTCCCGCCGCGGCACCACGCCGCCCATGACGTCCGGCATCGTGACCGCCGAATCCACCCGCGGCCCCGCGCCCGGATCCACCGCCGCCCCCGCCGGAGACGCGGCGGCCCCGGCGACGGCACCGCCCGGCACCGGCCCACCGGCGACACCCGCCGCAGCAGCGGCGGCCGCCGGACGCGGACCCAGCAGCGCCGCACCGACCGGCACACCGCGCAACGCCTCCACCAGCGGCGCCGCCACCCACATCAGCACCAACGCCACGACCGGCGCCGCCACACACCCCAGCACGAACCCCGCCGCGACATCGTGCGGATAGTGCACGCCCACGAACACCCGCGAGAACGCCATCAGCAGCGCCAGCGGCAGCACGACCGGGGCCATCGCCCGCCACGCCACCACCACCGCCGCAGCCGACGCCGCCGCGATCGTCGCGTGGTTGCTGGGGAACGACCAGTCGCCCGGAGCCGGGCACTCCACGATGTTCATCGCGCCCGCCACCGCACGGCACGGACGCTCCTCCTCGATGAAGGTCTTGGACACCTCGCTCACCAGGTACGCCGCGACCACCGCGAACGGCGCCGCCAGCGCCAGCCCCATCGCCCGCGCGTCCGCGCCGCGCGCCCGCCACCAGCCCGCCACGAACAGCGCGGCGAACAGCAGCAACCCCGCGTCCGTACCGATCTCGGCCACCGTGTGCACCCATGACGGCGTGCCGTGCGCGAACTCGCTGATCTCCCGGTAGAGATCCGCGCTGAACTCTGGCGCCTGCATCCTCTCCCTCTCCACATCGACGCGATCCGCTCCACGGGTCAGACCCCTCGCGGACCGCGAAAGTTCACCCTACGGTCACCCGAAAGGAAAGCGTGTCACGTCGGACGATCACGCACCGGGAAAAGTCCCCACACGAGGCGTATCCGCGGAATCCCGCCCGCCCTCCGCACCGTCCGCGCCGCCCGGCACGGGGGAAACGGCGGACGCGCGGCGCCGACGCACCACGAAACGGACGGCCTCCACCACCGCCGTCACCGTCAGCGCCAGCCCCAGACCCACCGCGACGCCCTTGATCGGATCATTCTCGAACGCGACCCCGCCCACATACCCCAGCAGCGCCCCGTACAGCGCCCACGACACCGCCGCGATCGAAGCGAACATCGAGAACGAGCGCAGCGGATACCCGACCGCGCCCATCGTCATCGTCACGGCCGTCCGCCCGCCCGGCACGTACCGCGCCACCACCAGGATCAGCCCGCCGCGCTCGGCCAGCGTCCGGCCCGCCCACGCGAACGCGCCGTGCCGCCGCGTCCCCGGCCGCAACCGCCGCTCCAGCCGCCCTCCCGACAACCGCCCCACGGTGAAGGAGACGTGGTCGCCGATGAACGCGCCCGCCGCCGCCAGCGCAACGACCGGCACCAGGTCCGGCTGCCCCGCCGACGCCGCGTACACGCCCGCCGTGATGACCGTGCTCTCGCTCGGCACGACCGGGAAGAACCCGTCGATCACCGCCACCGCGAAGAGCACGAGGTAAAACCACGGCGAGGTCACCGCCGTATGCACCAGTTCCGTTACACCGTCCATGCCACGACGCTAGAAA
Organism: Actinomadura sp. WAC 06369; assembly: GCF_003947565.1. Classification (NCBI taxonomy): domain Bacteria; kingdom Bacillati; phylum Actinomycetota; class Actinomycetes; order Streptosporangiales; family Thermomonosporaceae; genus Actinomadura; species Actinomadura sp. WAC 06369. The sequence continues at coordinate 4,929 of NZ_QHJN01000287.1, forward strand.
CCGGGCACCGCCCCGGGCATCGGCCGAACGACCAACACCACCCCCCACTTTCGGCAGTACCCGCCCCGCCTCACGGACGAGCCGACCGGCCGGCACCGCGCCGCCCGGCACCGCCCCACCCGCGCCATGATGGACACCCGCCGAACCAGGGGAGGGGCATGACCACGCCACCGGCCGCACCCGCCGAACCGCACACCCACCCGACCGCCGAACACGACGCACGCCCCCTGCGCTGGCTCACCGCCTGCGCACTCCTCTACGGCCTCACCCACCACATCGGCTTCGGCCTCGCCGGGCTCGGCACCATCGGCCACACCCGCTGGGCCGACTGGGCCGACATCCTCACCCCCTACGCCGTCCTGCTCACCGCCGCCGCCGCGCTCCACACCGCCCGCGCCGACCGCACCGCCTGGATCCTCTACCTCACCGGCGCCATCACCTACGTCGAAGGACACGGCATCCACCTCGCCGCCAACTCCGTCGGCAACGACACCCCCGGCCTCCCCGTCGTCCACCTGTGGGACGAAGTCGCCGGCCACTACATCTGGTACGCCGGAACCGCCCTGGTCGCCGCCGCCCTCACCCGCGGGCTCGCCCACCGAACTCGGCTGGATCTGACGAC
>NZ_QHJN01000288.1:0-5538 GCF_003947565.1 Actinomadura sp. WAC 06369
CCTGGAGGCGGCCCGCGCCGCCGGGGCGGCCGGGGCGGCGGCCTGCTGCGCCTGCCGCTCCTTGGCGGCGCGGGCCGCCTCCAGGACGTCCTGCTTGCGGATGCGGCCGCCGACGCCGGTGCCGTTGATCGACGCCAGGTCGACGCCGTGCTCGGTGGCGAGCTTGCGGACGAGCGGCGTCACGTACGGGCCGTCGGACGGCGCCCCGGCGGACGGCGCGGCCGGCTGCTCGGGCACCTGCGGTGCGGGCTGCTGCGGCGCCTGCTGCGGCTGCTGCGGCTGCTGGGCCTGCGGGGCGGGCTCCGGCGGCGCGGCGGGCTGCTGCTGCGCGGGCGGCGGCCACGCGGCGGGCGGCGGGGCCTGCTGCGCCTGCGGCTGGGCCGGCGGGGCCTGCTCCTGCTGCGCGGCGGGCGCCTCCCGCGGCTTCTCCTCGGCGGCCGGAGCGGCGCCGCCGGACGGCGCGTCGCCCTCGTCACCGATGATGGCGAGTTCGGCGCCGACCTCGACGGTCTCGTCCTCGGCGACGGTGATGCTGGTCAGGATGCCCGAGGCGGGCGAAGGGATCTCGGTGTCGACCTTGTCGGTCGACACTTCGAGAAGCGGCTCGTCGGTCTCGACGCGCTCACCCTCCTTCTTCAGCCAGCGGGTGACGGTGCCCTCGGTGACGCTCTCGCCGAGCTGGGGCATGGTGACGGAGACCGGCATGGCTCTCAGCGACTCCTTCGAAGAAATGAACCGTGCGGCGTTCAGCCGTGCACGTGCAATGGCTTGCCGGCGAGGGCGAGATGTGCCTCGCCGACGGCCTCGGATTGTGTCGGATGGGGGTGGATCAGCTGCGCGACCTCGTCGGGGAGGGCCTCCCAGTTGTAGATGAGCTGCCCCTCCGCGATGAGCTCGCCGACGCGCGCGCCGACCATGTGCAGGCCGAGGACGGGACCGTCCACGGCCGCGATCACCTTGACCTCGCCCTGCGTCCCCAGGATCTTGCTCTTGGGGTTGCCGGCCAGGTCGTAGGTGACCTCCTTGATCGCGTGCCCGCGCTCCCGCGCCGTCGCCGAGGTGATGCCGACGGAGGCGACCTCGGGGTCGGAGTAGGTGATGCGCGGGACGCCGTCGTAGTCGATCGGCGGCGGGGTGAGCCCGCCCAGCCGTTCGGCGACGAGGATCCCCTCGGCGAAGCCGACGTGGGCCAGCTGCGGCGTCCGGATCAGGTCGCCGACCGCCGAGATCGTGGGGACGCTGGTGCGGCAGTACTCGTCGACCTTGACGAAGCCGCGCTCGGTCTCGACGCCGGCCTCGGCGAGCCCGATGCCGTCCGAGACGGGGCCGCGGCCGACGGCGACGAGGAGCAGTTCCGCGTCGACCGTCTTGCCGTTGTCGAGCGACACCGAGACGCCGCCCTGCGTCGTCTTGGCGCCCTCGAACCGGGTGCCGAGCTCGAACTTGATGCCCCGCTTGCGGAACGCCCGCTCCAGCCGCTTGGAGCTGGACTCCTCCTCCAGCGGCAGCAGGTGCGGCAGGGCCTCCACGATCGTGACGTCGGCGCCGAACGAGCGCCACACGCTCGCGAACTCGACGCCGATGACGCCGCCGCCGAGGACGACGACGGAGCCGGGGACGTGCTCGAGCCGCAGCGCGTGGTCGCTGGAGATGACCCGCTCGCCGTCGATCTCCAGGCCGGGCAGCGACCGCGGCGCGGACCCGGTGGCGAGGACGACGTGCGCGCCCTCCAGCGCGCGGACCGTTCCGTCCTGCGCGGTGACCTCGACGGACGTCGGGCCGGTCAGCCGCCCGGTGCCGTGCACGACCTCGATGCCGCGGCCCTTGATGAGCCCGGTGAGGCCCTTGACGGTCGTCGAGACGACCTTGTCATTGTAGGCGTTCACGCCGGCGACGTCGATGCCCTCGAACGACGCCCGGACGCCGAAGCGGGCGGCCTCGCGGGTCTGGTCCGCCACCTCGGCCGCGTGCAGCAGCGCCTTGGTGGGGATGCAGCCCCGGTTGAGGCAGGTCCCGCCGAGGGACTCGTCCCGCTCGATGAGCGCGACCGACTTGCCGAGCTCGGCGGCGCGCAGCGCGCACGCGTATCCGCCGCTGCCGGCACCTAGGACCACGATGTCGAAGGGGCCGCTGTTGGCCACTGGACGCTCCCTTTCCCGGTTCTGGCGCCGCGTGGGCCGCGGCGCCGGGGGCGGGGCGGGGCGCTCCGGTAACGGGCCCCCACCGCCACGAGAAAACCTATTCGCTTGTTCGTCCCGGCCGCACCGGGTCGCCGTCAGAGGGTCCCTGCGGCGAGGTCCTCGGCGAGCTGCACCAGCGTGCGGGTCGCGGCGCCGGTGCCGCCCTTCGGGGTGTAGCCGTACGGCTCGCCCTTGTGGAACGACGGGCCCGCGATGTCCAGGTGCGCCCACTTGACGCCGTCCTGGACGAACTCCTGGAGGAACACGCCCGCGGTGAGCATGCCGCCCCAGCGGTCGCCGCTGATGTTGGCGAGGTCGGCGACCGCGGAGTCCAGGCCCTTGCGCAGCTCGGCGGGCAGCGGCATGCCCCAGGAGGGCTCGCCGGCGCGACCGGCCGCGTCCACCACCTTCTCACGGACGGCGTCGTCGTTGGCCATGACCCCGGTGGTCCGGGTGCCGAGCGCGACGAGCTGCGCGCCGGTGAGGGTGGCGACGTCGATGAGCAGGTCGGGGCCGTCCTCGGCCGCGCGGACCAGCGCGTCGGCGAGCACGAGGCGTCCCTCGGCGTCGGTGTTGAGGACCTCGACGGTCTTGCCGCCGTAGATGCGGATGACGTCGGACGGGCGCTGCGCGGTGCCGCTCGGCATGTTCTCGGCGGCGGCGAGGTAGCCGACGACGTTGACCTTCGGGCGGAGCCGGCCGATGGCGGCGAGCGCGCCGAGCACGGCGCCCGCGCCGCCCATGTCGGACTTCATCCAGTCCATGGCCTCGGACGGCTTGAGCGACAGGCCGCCGGAGTCGAAGGTGATGCCCTTGCCGACCAGCGCGAGCGTCTTGGCGGCCTCGGGGTGGGTGTAGGAGAGCCGGATCAGCCGCGGCGGGTTGGCCGAGCCCTGCCCGACCCCCACCAGGCCGCCGTAGCCGCCGTCCACGAGGGCCTTCTCGTCGAGCACCTCGATGGACAGGCCGGTCTCCCCGGCGATCCGCTCGGCCTCGCCCGCGAGGTCCTCGGGAGAGAGGTGCGACGGCGGGGTGTTGACCAGGTCGCGGACGAGCTTCACCGACTCGGCGAGGACGCGGGCGTGCTCGAGGGCCGCCTCGGCGCCGAACCCGCCGTCGGCGGCGAGGAGCGTGATCTCCTCGACCGGGCTCTTGTGCTCGCCGGTGCGGAAGGAGTCGAAGGAGTAGGCGCCGAGGAGCGCGCCCAGGGCGGCCGCCTCGAGCTGCTCGGCGTTCGCGACGGGCAGGGCGACGGCGGCGCGGGCGGAACCGGCGAGCGAGCGCAGGGCGGCCCCGGCGGCGCGGCGCAGGTCCTCGGCGGAGGGGTCCTCGCCGAGCCCGGCGGCGACGATCACGGGGGCGGGCACGGCGCCGAGGGTGGGCACGCGGGTGATCTCCCCGGCCTTGCCGGTCGCGCCCAGCGCGCCCAGCGCGGCGGCGAGCCGGCCGTCCAGGGCCCGGTCCAGCGCCTCGGCGCCGGCTGCCGGGGCGACTCCGTCCCCGCCGGGCGAGACGCCGATCACGATCGCGTCGACGTCGAGGCTGTCCGGGGCTGCGCTGTCAAGGCTGATGGTCGTCACGTAGCCCGATGTTAGTCCTCTCACGGGGCCGGTTCGTCCTCTGGGATCAAAGGTTCGTCCCGGTTCATCCCGCGGCGAGGACGATCAGCGCGCCCGTCCCCGCGATCTCCACGAGCGCGCCGAGGACGTCGCCGGTGACGCCGCCCAGCCGCCGGACCGCGTGCCGCAGCGCCGCGAGCGCGGCGCCGAGCCCGAACACCGCGGCGGCGGCCGCGAGCAGGGCGCCGTCCGTCCCGCCGGCCGCCGCCCCCGCACCGGCGGCCGCCGCGAGGACGGCGGCGGTGGCGGCGAGGGCCGCGCGCCCGGGCACGGTGCCCGCGACGAGCGCGCCCAGCCCGCCCGGACGGGCGGACGGCACGGACGCACGGCACGCCCACGGCAGCGCGAGCCGCCCGGCGACCCCCGCGACGAGCGCCGCGACCGCCGGATGCGGCGCCGACGCCAGCGCCGCGACCTGGACCAGCAGGGTCAGCAGCAGGGTGACGACGCCGAACGGGCCGATGTCGGACCGCTTCATGATCTCCAGCGCGGCCGCCGCCGGCTTCCGGCTGCCGAGCCCGTCGGCGAGGTCGGCGAGGCCGTCCAGGTGCAGCGCCCGGGTGACCGCCGCGCTCGCCGCGACCGCCAGCGCCGCGCACAGCGTCGGGGCGAGGCCGAGCGCGCCGCCCGCGAGCAGGACGAGCGCCGCCGCGCCCCCGGTGACGGCCCCGACGGCGGGGGCGAGCAGCATCGCGGTGCGCGCCGTAGCCCGGTCGAACCGGCCCTCCCCGGGGAACGGGACGACGGTGAGCAGCGTGACGGCCAGCCGCAGTCCCGCGATCACGGCAGCTCCGCGACGCGGCCCGCGACCACCAGCGCCGCCTCCTCCGATTCGGCGGCGAGCCGCTGGTTGAGCAGCCCGAGCGCGTCCCGGAACGCCCGTCCGGACGGGGTGTCCGGCACCAGCGACAGCCCCACCTCGTCGCTCACCGCCACGACCCGCGCCGCGGTGCCGCGCCACGCGGCGACCAGGGCGTCGACGCGGGGCAGGACCCGGCGGACGGCGTCCGCGGGCTCGTCCCACGCGCCCGCCTCGTCCATCGCCGCCGCGAGCCACGTCCCGAGGCCGTCCACCAGCACCGCGCCGGCCGCGGATTCCAGCACGCCCGCGACGTCGGTGGTCTCCGCGGTGCGCCACCGGGCGGGACGCCGCCGCCGGTGCGCCTCGACGCGCGCCGCCCACTCGGCGTCGCCGTCCCGCGCGCCGCCCGTCGCGACGTACGCGACCTCCGGGCAGGCGGCCAGCCGCAGCTCCGCCTCCGCCGACTTGCCCGACCGCGCCCCGCCCAGCAGCAGCGTGCGGTGCGGCCCTCCGGGCGGGCGGAGCCAGAACCCCAGGCGGCGCTCCAGCTCGGCCGGGGACCGGACGCGGTGGTCGACGTGGACGGCCGCGACGCGCGTCCCCTCCGCCACGGCGCCGACGCTCCGCAGGTACCCGAGGTGCTCGGGGGCTCCGACGAGGTCGAGGAGCGCCGCGTCGTACCGGACGTCCGGGGCGGGCTCGGGGCGCGCACCCGGCCCCGCCGCCACGAGCACCCGTTCCCCGGACGGCCCGCGCACGTCGTGGCCGCCGGGCACGTCCGTCCGGGCGCAGTCCGCCCACGGCACCCCGCCGACCGTCGCGGCGAACGGCGCGTACCGGACGCCGCGGGCGCGCAGCGCGCCGCACGACGCGCACCCGCACCCGTCCTCAGGCCACCCGCCCGCCGCGGCGGTTCCGCGGACCTCCACGCCGGCCC
>NZ_QHJN01000289.1:0-5437 GCF_003947565.1 Actinomadura sp. WAC 06369
GCACGAGCGCGCCCACCACCACGCGCTGCCGCAGGAACCGGTACGAACCGGGCGCGGTGCCGGGCCGGTCGAGGAGGAGCGCCCCCTCGCCCGCCCGCAGCCGCGCCAGCGTCCCGGCGGGCAGCAGCGGGTCGAACACCATCCCGTCGGGCACGGTGCCGTGGCACCGGATCCCGTCCCGTCCCATGCGTCCTCCCGCCCCGGCGGCGTCCAGGGCGGGATCGCATCATGCGCGGGTGTGCACCCGGGCAACGGCCGGTGAAGCCCGTCCGTCCACAGGGTGTGGACACGCCCGGACGGCGGTCAGTCGGCGATCGTGATGCCGAGGGCGGCGGCGAGGGACGGCAGCACGCTGCGGGCGTCGGACGGCGCCAGCACCGCGCCGTCGAGGCTCTCCACGCCCGCGACGTCCCACAGGTCGCAGCCGGTGAAGCGGGCGCCGGTCAGCGTGGCGCCGTCGAACCGGGCGCCCGCCATCCGGCAGTCCTCGAACCGGACGCCCGGCAGGTCGGCGCCCTGGAAGTTCGCCTCCCGCAGGTCGCAGTCCCGGAACACGACGTTCTTGAACCTGCTGAACCGGTAGTCGCTGAGGTCGGCGCGGCACTCCTCGAACAGGACGTCCCGGAAGCCGCAGTCCGTCCACGACGTGCCGGTCAGCCGCGAGCGGACCAACCGCGCGCTGAACGCCCGGGAGTCGAACAGCCGCAGGTTCGCGAGGTCGCAGCCGGTGAGCGCGACGTCCGCGAAGCCCGCGCGCCGCAGCGTCCCGGCGGCCAGCCGCGTGTCGGTGAACCGGCACCGCTCGAAGTCGACCCCCTCGACGTCGTGCCCCACGAGGTCGACCGCGCCCCAGGCGAGCGCGATGTAGGTGCGGTCGTCCCGCAGCTCGTCGTTCAGGGGGTCGGCGGGGGCGAGGGACGCCGGGATCCGGGGTGCCTTCGGTTCCTTCGGCACGGTGGTACGCGACGGCATGGCCGCGACCCTACCCGCCGCCGCGCCGCCCGGTACCCGATGTACAGCACGGCGACCGCGGCCAGGAGGGGGACGCCCGCGAGCCCCGAGGCGGCGCGGACGCGGTCGAGGGCCGCACCCGACGCGCGTCCGGCCAGCAGCAGCCCGCAGCCCCAGCACGCGGCCGCCGCCAGGTTGGCGGGCGCGAACACCCGGTAGGGGACGGACGCGTCCGCCGCCATCCGCGGGAACACCGTCCGCAGGCCCCCGGTGCAGTGCGCGGCGAACGCCGCGGCCCGCGGCCGCGCCCCGATCCGCTCCGCCGCGGACGCGTAGCGGGACCCGAGGAGGCGCGGCACGAGGCGGGTGACGCGGCCGGCGGCCAGGCCCCGGCGCCCGCGCGCGTAGCCGTAGTGGGCGCCCGCGGCGGTGGCGAGCACGACCGTCCCGCACACGGCCGCGAAGGACCGGCCGCCGTGGGCGGGGTGGGTGAGGAACCCGGCGGTCAGGACGGTCGCCGCGCCCGGCAGCAGCAGGCCGGCGAGCAGCCCCGACTCGGCCGCGAGCAGCAGCGCCAGCACGGCGAGCAGCGCCGGGAGGGGGAGCTCGGCGAGGCGGTCGAGGAGGCCGGTGATGGGCGCGGCTCCTTCCGGAGGGGCGTACCCGAGCGTACGGCGCGCCGCACCTCCCGCGCCCGCATTGGCCGGTACCGGGCGGGACGCGGGTGCGGCGCGGGCGGTGCGCCCAAGATGAAGGCATGCGGCGACGGGGGTTGGTGTGGTGCGGGGCGGCCGTCCTGTTCGCGGGCCTCGCCGTGCTCTTCGGACTGGACGCGCCGCCCTCCCTGGGCGAGCAGGCCGACCGGTGGGGCAGCGTCACCGGCGCGTCCGCGGGCGTCTTCTCCGCCGTCATGGCGTTCCTCGCCTGGCGGCAGAGCCGGCCCGCCCCGGAGGATCCTGCGGTACTGCTGGACCGGGCGCTCGACCAGCTCACCGAGGCCGTCGACCGGCAGTGGCGGGACGAGGCCGCCACCCGCAGGATCGGCGACAACGACCGGCTGCTGACGCTGCGCTGGACGGTGCGCGGCCCGGCCCCGTCGTCCACCGCGTCCGACGTCCGCTACCTGCGCGGGCCCGACCACGTCGTGGCCGCCTACCGCGCGACCGGCACCCGGCGGCTCGTCCTCCTCGGCGGCGTCGGCAGCGGCAAGTCCGCCCTGGCCGTGCTGCTGACCCGCGGGCTCGCCGCCGAGCGCGCCGCGGCGCGGGCGGCGGGCGCGGCCGACCCGGGGCCGGCACCGGTGTACTTCTCGATCGCGTCCTGGAACCCGGAGGTGGACGGGCTGCGCACCTGGCTGGCGCGGCGCCTCGCCGACGACTACCCGTTCCTGCGCGGCCGCGACCTGGGCAAGGACGTCCCGGCGCGGCTCGTGCGCGGGCGCCGCCTGGTGCTCGTCCTGGACGGGTTCGACGAGATCCAGCCGGAGCGGCGCGCCCGCGCCCTGCAGAAGATCGAGGAGGCGGACCTCACCGACCTGGTCCTCACCTGCCGCCCCGGCGAGTACGAGGAGGCGAGGACGGCGAGCGGCGCGACCGTGGCGGGCGCCGCGCACGCCGCGATCGAGCCCCTCACCGTGCACGACCTGGACCTCGACTTCTTCGCCCACGGCTACGCCCCCGCGCAGGCGCAGCGCTGGGTGCCCGTCCTGGAACGCGTCCGCGCCCGGCCGCGGGGGCGGCTCGCGCAGGCCCTGCGGAGGCCGCTGACCGCGGCGCTCGCCCGCGACATCTACCGGGACCCCGCCCGGGACCCGGCCGAGCTGATCCGCCCGAACGCGTTCCCGACCGTCGAGGCGATCGAGCGGTACCTCGTCCGGGAGCTGGTCCCCGCGCTGTTCCGGCCGCCCCCGGACGGCGGGGACGGCCGCTGGGACGCCGAGCGGGCGGAGCGCTGGCTGCGCCTCCTCGCCCGCGAACTCCCCTCCCCGGACCGGCAGATCTCCTGGTGGGAGCTGTCGCGGCTGGCGCGGACCGCGGACCGGGCGCTGTCGGCGGTGTTCAGCGCGGCCGTCATCGGTCCCGCGCTCGGCCTCGGCTTCGGACTGCTGTGGGGGCCGTGGGCGGGGCTGGCCATCGGCGCCGCGGGCGCGCTCCTGATGGCGTTCGCGGCGGCCCGGACGCTGCCCCCGCCCTCGGGCCTGTACCTGGGGCGGATCCGGAAGCTGTGGGCGCCGCTGATGGGCGGGCTGGAGGTCGGCGCCGTCGCGGTCGTGGTCTGCAGCATCCGGGAGGGCCTCGCGTTCGGCGTCCCCGCCGGCCTGTTCCTCGGCATCCCGGTCGGGTTCGTCTACGCGTGGGCCGCGCCGGACGCGACCGTCCGCCCGGTCACGCCCCGCCTGCTGCTGTACCAGGACATCCGGGTCGCGGCCGTCTTCGGGCTGACCTACGGCGTCACCACCGGCGGCGTGGTCGGGTACGCCGTCGACCCGCTGTACGGGGCGGCGTTCGGCCTGTTCTGCGGGCTGTCGGGCGCCTTCTTCTACGGGCCGGTGTGGCTGCTGGCGTTCCGGGTCGACAACGTCGGCGTCATCGCGTGGACGCACTACACCTTCGCGCGGCTCGTCCTCGTCCCGCGCGGGCGGCTGCCCTGGCGCACCCTGGCGTTCCTGGAGGAGGCGCACCGGCGGGGCGCGTTGCGGCAGGCCGGGGCGGTGTACGAGTTCCGCCACCGCGACGTCGCGGAGGCCCTGGCGGCCGGCGACGGACCGGCGTCCCCGGCCTAGCGCCCGAGCGGGCGGCGCGCCCGGTAGACCACGGCGGGCGGCACGTTGGCCCACACGACCGGACTGACGGACACGTCCGCGAAGGTGTCCGCCAGCAGGGCCGCCAGCCGCCGCGCGGCCGGGACCCGCAGCGCGTGGACGTAGGCGTACGTGGTGAAGCACCCGCCGTCGGACAGCGCGTCCCGGACGGCCCGCATGGTCGCGCGCTGCCGCTCGTCCGGCAGCACCGCCCACGGGAGGGAGCTGACGACCGCGTCCGCGCGCCCGTCCGCGACCGCCGCGCCGAGGTCGGCGGCGTCCGCGCACACGACCTCGACGTCCGGCCACCGCGCCGCCACGAGCCGGGCGAGCCGCGGGTTGATCTCCACCGCGACGTGCCGCGCGGGGCGCCGCCGCCGGATCCGCGCCGTGACGGCGCCCGTCCCCGGTCCGAGCTCGACGACGGTGCCGCCCGCGGGCACGGCGCCCGCGAGGACGTCCGCGAGCCTGCGGCCGCTGGGCGCGACGGCCCCGGTCCGCACGGGGTTCCGGACGAACTCGCGCAGCAGGACGACGGTCTCCGGCAGGTCTCTCATGCGCCCGAGTCTCGCGGGGATCCCGCCGCCGCGATAGGTCCGCCGGGTGAGGACGGCGGTACGCGGCGGCGGTGCGCGGCGGCGGTGCGCGGCGGCGGTGCGCGGCGGCCGTGCGGGGGCCGGGTTCCGTCCGTCCGCATCAGCGTTTTCGGCCGTGCCGCAGGTGGGAGGAAGGCGGTGCGCTGTGCCATGGTGCCGCCTTGGGCGCCGTTCGGGAGGTATGCGTGGGCGACTGGCGGGTCTCCGGGTTCACCGAGGTGATGGAGCTCGGTCGCGGCGGGCAGGGGCGCGTGGTGCTGGCCAGGCACGCGACCGCGGGCACCCCGGTCGCGATCAAGTACGTGGCGGCGGCGGACCGGGAGCCGCTGCGGCACGAGGCGCGGATGCTCGGGACGGTCGACAGCCCGCACGTGGCGCGGCTGTACCGGCTGGTGGAGAGCGACGAGGGCGTCGCGCTGGTCATGGAGGCGGTCGAGGGCGTCACGCTGCGGGAGGTGCTGGCCCGGCACGGGGAGCTGGCGCCGGAGGCGGCGCTCGCCGTGCTGAAGGGGTCGCTGCTGGGCCTCGCGGCGGCGCACGCGGTCGGCGTGGTGCACCGCGACTACAAGCCGTCGAACGTGATGGTCCCGGCGGACGGGCGCAGCAAGCTGATCGACTTCGGGGTGGCGGTGGCGGCCGGGGCCGCGTCGGCGTCGGGCACGCCCGCGTACATGGCGCCCGAGCAGTGGCGCGGCGAGGCGGTGTCGCCCGCGACGGACGTGTACGCGGCGACGTGCGTGTTCTTCGAGTGCGTGACGGGGCGGCGCCCGTTCGCGGGCGCGGGCGGGCACCTGTCGGAGGAGCCGCCGGCCGAGGACGTCGCCGAGCCGCTGCGCCCGCTGGTCGCGGCGGGGCTCGCCAAGGACGCGGCCGGACGGCCGGTGAGCGCGTCGGCGTTCGTCGGGGAGCTGGAGCGGGTCGCGGGCGAGGCGTACGGGGACGGCTGGGAGGACCGGGGCGTGCGCGTCCTGGCCGGTGCGGCGGTCGCGCTCGCGTCGCTGTTCCCGCTGGCGGCCGCCGGGCTCGGGGCGGGCGGCGCGGTCGCGGGCGGCGGCGCGGTCGCGGGCGGCGGCGCGGCCGGTGCGGCCGG
>NZ_QHJN01000290.1:0-5404 GCF_003947565.1 Actinomadura sp. WAC 06369
CCTGGATCCCCGAACTCACCGACGACGCCTACGTCTACTTCAACAACGACCCCAACGGCGCCGCCGTCCGCGACGCCCGCCGCCTCCTCGAACTCACCCGACCGACCCCATGACCACCCCGCCGCGCGGCACCCGACCCGCACACCCCGGACGCCGACCGACCCGGCACCCACGCCGGGGGAGCGGGGGAGCAGTACGCGGCCCCCTACGACGGCACCCGCCCTCACCAGCCGAGGGCACACTCAAAGAGACGCCGCCGGAAACGCGACACCCGTCAGCTCCTCCGACACCCGCCACAGCCGACGCGCCGCCTCCGCGTCCCGCGCACGCGCCGACCGGCCCACCAGCTTCGGCGCGCCACGCCCCTCGAGAAAACCGCCCGGCCCCGCATAACCGTCACCCGGAACGTCCGCCACGGCCGCGTACAGCGTGGGCAGCGCACCGTCCTCCTCGCTCTGCGCCAGCCGCCCCGCCACCGACTTCCGCACCCGGTCGAACCCGCCCAGCCGGCCACTGGACTCCAGCAGGTTCGTCGCCGCCAGCCCGGGATGAGCGGCCGTCGCGATCACCGCCGAACCCGCCCCGGCGAGCCGCCGCTGCAACTCGGACGTGAACAGCAGGTTCGCCAGCTTCGACTGCCCGTAAGCGGCCATCGCCCGATACGGCCTGCGCTCCCAGTTCAGGTCGCCGAACTCGATCCGGCCCGACCGGTGCCCACTGGACGACACGGTCACGACCCGGCTCCGGATCCGCGGCAGCAGCAGGTTCGTCAACGCGAAATGCCCCAGATGGTTCGTGCCGAACTGCAACTCGAACCCGTCGGCCGTCCGCCCGAAAGGCGGGATCATCACGCCCGCGTTGTTCACCAGCACGTCGACGGGCCCGGCGAACTCCGCGACGAAACCGCGCACCGAAGCGAGATCGGCCAGATCGAGCCGCCGCACCTCGACCTCGCCGGGCATCCCGGCGGCCGCCGCGCGCCCCTTGTCCACATTGCGGACGGCGAGGACGACACGGGCGCCCCGAGCCGCGAGCGCCCGGGCGGCCGCGCGCCCGATGCCGCTGTTCGCGCCGGTGATGACGAAGGTGCGGCCCGACTGGGAAGGGATCTGCGAACTCGTGAACGTCGCCATGGCGCCAAAGTAGTCACCGGCAACAATGTTGTCAAAGGAAACATGATTAGGGTGGCATCCGTGCCAGCCGCAACCGACCGCCGGTCCTACCACCACGGCCGACTCCGCGACGCGCTGCTCGACGCGGCCGAACGCGGCCTGCGCGAACACGGCTCCGACCAGCTCTCCCTGCGCGAACTCGCCCGGGAGATCGGCGTCAGCCACGCCGCGCCCCGCCGGCATTTCCCCGACCGGCAGGCACTGCTGGACGCCCTCGCCGAAGCCGGCTTCCACCGCCTGGACGCCGCACTCCGCGCGGCGCTCGAGGGCGCGGCCGAGGACTTCCCGTCGCGCGTCCGGGCCGCCGCGAACGCCTACACCCGCTTCGCCACCGAGAACGCCGCGCTGCTCGAGCTGATGTACTCCAGCAAGCACCGCCCGGGCGCGACGCACATCGTGGAGGCGGCCGAGGCGCCGTTCGGGCTGATGCACGACCTGGTGCGCGAGGGGCAGGAGCAGGGCGCGCTCCAGGCGGGCGACACCCAGCGGATCGGGATCGTCCTGTTCGCCACCCTGCAGGGGATCACCGCGATCATCAACGGCAACTTCGTCCCTCCCGAACTGGCGGAAGGGCTCGTCGACACCGCCGTCGACCAGTTCCTGCGCGGTGCCCGCCCGCTGCCGTAGCACGCGCACTCGGGGCCGAGGATCCCCACCGGTTCGCACCACGCGCCGCACGCTCCGAGGGCCCGTCCGGCGACATCGTCTAAACCAGACAGAATTCAGCTTCTGTATGGTTTGCCGTCTTTCGGGGCATCCCGCCCGCCGCGGGGAAGCGGCGGTGGCGGCACCCGCGAACGGTGCGCCGCCACCGGCCGGCCGCCGTCACTTCTTGTACGGCGCGACCTTCTCCCGCAGTTCCTGCACGGTGCCCTGGAGCAGCTGCCGGAGCCGGTCCCGGTCGGCGCCGTCGGCGCCCGCGTAGTCGTCGATGTCGATGATCTGCTTCTTCGTCGCGGTGATCGAGTTGAGCTGGTGATCGAGCTTGATGTCGCCGAACCACGGGCTGCGCAGCATGTTCGCCATGTCGGTGCGGAACATCGCCACCAGGTCGTCGGGATCGGCGATGTGGTTCTTCACCTCGGCGACGAACGTCAGTGTGGCCTTGCTGCCGAGCACCGCCTGCTGCAGCGCGCCGTCGCCGGTCTTGCGGTCCAGCACGATCGTGAAGCTGTACAGGACCTCGTCGCCCACCGGCTTGAACCGCACGTACTGCATGTCGGCGCCCGACTTGATGCCGATGACCGGGCAGCCCAGGTGCGCCATCGTGAACACCATCTCGCCGATGAGGGCCTCGTCCTTGCTCTCCCTGGCCTCGGCGTTGTTCTTGAACTTGTTGATCAACGAAAGCATGGTGTTCCTCCTGGTCAGGCGGCGATACGGCCGCGCAGGTACTTCGCGCAGGCTTGCGACACGGCGGCGATGTGCTCCTGCAGCACGGGGTACTTCACCGTGTAGTGGTCGGCGAAGTACTGGTCCAGGTCGAGCAGGAGGGGCACCTGGACGTACACGTAGCCGGTGCCGAGGTCGGCGTCGACGGTGAACACCCCGGGCTCGCCGACGTCGAGGAAGCCGCTCTTGACCTCGCTCTTGAGTGCCTGCCAGACCGTCCGGGCGTCCTCGACGTACTCGCCGTAGGCGATCGTGACGGACGCGTGGTGCTGCAGCACCTTGGCGGCGGCGACGGTGCCGGTCAGGTGGGTCAGCTCGAACATCAGGCGGTGCTTGCTCTGGAGGTGCTGGAAGCGCAGGTAGTGGTGCCCGCCGTCGGAGGTGAGGTCGATGAGGGCGTGGCCCTGGGCGACGGCCGCCGTGATGACGGCTCCGACGAGCAGATCGTCGATCTCGCGGGCTTTGAGGTTCTCGGAGAACCGGGCCCAGCTGCGGTTCACCAGTTGCCCGAAGACCTGGTCGAGTTGTTCGCTCATGTCACCTTCCGTCCAGTGGCGATGGGTCCAGACCAGAGTGAGACTCGTGCGTCCGCCTGTCGGTTTCATCGCTCGTCATGACGGGCCGCGTCGGCCAGCCGCCAGCCGCTTCGCCCCTTTCCGCCTCCTCTCGAGCCATGGTCGATAATGAGCATTATGTTAAGTAAGCCGCTTCTGGGCGGGTGTAACGCGCCGCCGCCCTACCGACAAGGCCGTACCTGGCTCCCCCACCGCGACGGCGGGGTCGACGGGTACGGCGCGCAGCGCTCGACGCGAGGTGTCGGTAACGACGCCGTCCAGGAACGGATCAGCGGTTGCTGGGGATGCGGGTCGCCTCGGTCATCAGGAGTTGGGATCCATAGCGATCGACCGATGCGGAGTTGGCGGACAGGACGACGGCGCCGGTCGCGGTCTCGCGGTCGACTCCGACCCAGGAGCGAAAGCCGCCGGTGCCGCCGTTGTGCCAGGTGATCCGGCGGCCCTTGACCGTGACGGTGATCCATCCGGCGCCGATGTGTGCGCCCTTGCCGAACGGGGCGATCGGGTCCAGGGCGGTGGTTCCGGGTGCGGAGCCGTCGAGCAGGGCGGCAATGAGGCGGGCCATGTCACCGATGGTGGCGCGGATGCCCCCGGCCGGTCCTACCGCTTCCCCGGTCCACGGTTGCCGCGGCCTGCCGCGCCGGCTGGTGCCGGTGAGCGCGTCCGGGCCGAGCTGGTCGGCTGTTGCGGGCACGTAGAGGCGGTTCAGTTTCAGCGGGTCGGCGATGCGCTGCTGCACCAGTTCGGCGTACGAGGTGCCGGCCGCGGCGGCGATCGCGTGGCCGAGCAGTTCGAACCCGAAGTTGGAATAGCGGGCCTGCGGCCGGCCCACCCGCACAGTGCGGGCCTGGTCGAGCAACTGCTCCAGGTTCTCGCCGTAGGGGTTGGTGCCGTGCCGCCACAGGGCCAAGGTCCGCCGCAGCGGCTGGGCCGACTTGGGCAGTCCGGGCAGTCCCGACTGGTGCCGGCTGAGCGAGGCCAGCGTCACCTGCGCGGCCGGGACATCGCCGAGCGGCAGCAGTTCGCCCAAGGTCGTCTCGGGCCCGATTTCGCCGCGGTCCAGCGCATCGGCGTACAGCAGCCCCGTGACCGCTTTGGAGACCGACCCGATCTCGAAGTCGGCGTCCAGATCGGCGCCCCGGCCGGCCACCGTCGTCCCGGCAGGGGTGATCAGGGCGGCGGCCGCCACGGGGTGCCGGGCGCCCAGCAGTTCCTCGAGCCTGGTGGCGAGCCCCGTGTCGCCGTGCAGCGCCGTCACGACCGGTCCCCGAACACCCGGCGGCCGCGGTACTTGCGGTGCACCGCCTGCTTGGACACTCCCAGGGCGGCGGCGATCTCTACCCAGGTCGCACCGTTGTTGCGTGCGCGGCGGACCAGCACCGCCTCGGTCCGCTCCATCTCCGCGCGGATCTGGGCCACGGCGCCCAGGCCCACCAGCGGGTCTTTGTCCGCCGTCGCGACCACCAGGCCGGTCAGCTCTTCAACGTCCATGCGGTCAACATATGTTGACCGCATGGACGTGTCAACATATGTTGACCCGGTGCGCCGAGTAGACAGCCGGGTGCTCGGAACACTCCCCCGACAGTTCAAGCCACACCGGATCCAGCCGGCGGCGAAGCCCGAGCCCAGGACTAGGGGCCCGACCATGAGCGGCGGGTCGCCCGTGCGGCGTGCGCGTACCAGTTCACCGGCGCTGTGGCTGAAACGGTGGCTCGGATCCTCGCTGGACGGCGTCGGCGGCGGCTCGGTCGTCCTGGGCGTCCGGCCTGGCGGGTTCGGGAGGCGCTGTCGGGGGTGCCTCTCCCCCGGCCGGTTCGGGTGGTTTCGGTATTGCGCTGGCGGTTCGGGGAGGGGCGGCGTTACAGTGCGGGTATGAAGCGCCGACGACATTGATCTTCACCTGAGGCGGGGCTCGCGCGCAGGCTGTACGCCTACACGTTCCTCGAGGATTTCATCGTTCTGTACCCGGTGTACGCGGTGCTGTTCGCCGATGCCGGGCTCTCCCCCGCCGAGATCTCGTCGCTGTTCGTGATCTGGTCGGTCACGACGTTCCTTCTCGAGTTGCCGTCCGGTTTGTGGGCGGATGTTTTCTCGCGCCGGTGGCTGCTGGTGGCCGCTCCCCTGCTGGCCGGTGCGGGTTTCGGTCTGTGGGCTTTCGTTCCGTCGTATCCGGCGTTCGCCGCGGGTTTCGTGTTGTGGGGCGTGGGGTCGGCGCTGCGTTCGGGGACGTTGCAGGCGCTGGTGTACGAGGAGTTGGGGCGGGTC
>NZ_QHJN01000291.1:0-5387 GCF_003947565.1 Actinomadura sp. WAC 06369
TTCCACGCGGACGTCCCCGCACGTCCCCGGACCGTCCGGCGGGTCCGGGGCGGTCCCGCCGGACGGTCCGGGGACGTGCGGGGACGTCCGCGTGGAACGTTCCGGCCAGGGCCGTGCGGCGGATCGGCGGGTCAGGCGGCGAGCGTGTGGTCGGCCGGCTCCTCGGGGCGGGCGCCTCCCGCGCGCGGGTGGTCGGCGAGGGCCTCGCGGAGCTGCTTGCGGCCCCGGTGCAGGCGCGACATGACCGTGCCGATCGGGGTGCCCATCATCTGGGCGATCTCCTTGTACGGGTAGCCCTCGACGTCCGCCAGGTACACGGCGTCGCGGAACTCCTTGGGCAGCGCGCGCAGGGCGTCGACGATCCGCGCGTCCGGGATGCGGTCGAGCGCCTCGTGCTCGGCGGACCGGAACCCCTCGGCGTGGGCCTCGCCCTGGGCGATCTGCCACTCCTCCAGCTCCTCGGAGCCGGCGCGCTGGGGCTCGCGCTGCTTCTTGCGGTAGGTGTTGATGAAGTTGTTGGTCAGGATGCGGTGCAGCCACGCCTTGAGGTTCGTGCCTTCCTTGAACTGGTGGAAGTTCACGTAAGCCTTGGCGAGGGTCTCCTGCACGAGGTCCTCGGCGTCCGCGCTGTTGCGCGTCATCCGGACGGCCTGCGCGTACAGAGGGTCGGCCAAGGGAAGGACGTCCCGCTCGTAACGCTGGGCGCTCGGCAGGTCGCGCTCGGTGCGAAGGTCGGTGGTGAAGGTAGCAGCGGTCATCATCGCTCCCGTGGTCGTTGCCTGCGGGCTCGGGACCCGCAGTCGCGCGCTCGGCGGCGTGCGCGCGCGTGTCGGGCGGAAGGACCGCCCCCCGTTCGGTTCGGTTCGTGCCACCGGCCCCCGACGGTTCTCGGCCGGGTTCGTGACGGGCCCGCCGTCAGGACGTGCTCGTCATCGGGCCGTGGTGGGACGCCGGTTCGGTCCCCGTCGGCTTTGCCGGGGCCCGGCGTGTCGGGTTGCTCGGCCGCGCTTGGAAGGTGGGCCGAGAGGAGACGCGCGAGTCGGGCGATGCCAGGGCGACCCCGTTGGCCGGGACGTCGCGGGTCGTGTCCGGACCGGCGCTGTTGCTCTCCGGTGGTGTTCCCGTTACGTAAGACGCGGTGTAAGGCCCAAAAGGTTGCGTGGCGTCCGTCACAAGAAGTGGGACGCCCCCAGAAGCGCGTGGCTCCTGGGGGCGTAGTTTACCCGTTGATCAGGGAAAACGTGCCCGATCGGCCCGGCGGGGGCGCCGGGCCGGACCGGCGGTCGGGACGGTCAGGGGAGCAGGAGGTTCAGCGCTCCCTTCATCAGGGCCTCCTGCCGGGCCGTGCCCTCGACCTGTTCGAGGCCGAACCCGAGGAGCACGGTGTCCTTGGTCGCGACGGCCGACACCGAGTCGACGAGGGCCTCCGCCCGGACGAACTCGGACAGGTTGCCCGGGCTGCCCGCGGGCGCGCCCTGGACCGCCCACGGCCCGAGACCGGACTCGAAGCCCTCGGCGTCGAGCACCCCGCCGGACGTCGTCACCTTCGTGTCGTCGACGAACAGGCCGGACCCGCCGGTGGCCGGGTCGCTCACGTAGGAGATCGACACCT
This sequence comes from Actinomadura sp. WAC 06369, assembly GCF_003947565.1. Lineage (NCBI taxonomy): Bacteria > Bacillati > Actinomycetota > Actinomycetes > Streptosporangiales > Thermomonosporaceae > Actinomadura > Actinomadura sp. WAC 06369. The sequence continues at coordinate 1,613 of NZ_QHJN01000291.1, forward strand.
CGACCTTCTCGCCCGCGTACGCGGCCAGGTCGAACGAGGCCGGCACCCAGCCGCCCGAGTCGCCGGTGAACGCGTTCCACTCACCGGTCGTCCCCGTGCCGCCGCACGGGTTGCCGCGCGTCAGGTAGTGCTCCAGGAACGGGTGCATGTCGAGCAGGTACTCCTGCTCGCACTGGGTCGGGACGGACGTGTCCGTGCGCCCGTTCTCGTCGGGCAGCGTCGTCCAGTCGTCCGCCCCGGCCGTGTGCGCCTCGACGATCACGTTGTCGTACCCGCCCTCGGTGCTGAACGAGAGCTGGGCCTGCAGCTTCGGCGCCTGCGCGGCCGTGACCCCGGTCAGGTCGATCGTCCGCGTGAGCCGCCGGTAGACGGCGTCCTGGTGCGTCCCCGCGACGTAGAACCGGCCCTGGATCGGCTCGGTCCCCGCGGCGGCGCCCGTGTAGTCGCCGGCCTTCCAGCTGCGGAACTGCGGGAAGTCCGCCGCGGGCAGGACCGACGAGGTGACCTGGAAGCCGCCCGCCTCGTTCAGCTCGTTGGACGGCGTGCCCGCCAGCCCCGCCTCGACGCCCTGGAACGGCCGCCGGGACCCCGCGAACGTCGCCGGGGACCCGATGTGCTGCCGGTCGTAGGCGCCCAGGTAGTACTGGAAGAAGTCGTCCGACAGCAGCTCGCAGTCGTCCCGGAAGCTGGTCGTGATGACGCAGGGCTCGTCCGGGGCGCCCTTGAGGCCGTAGTAGAGCCCGCCGCCGTTGTACCGGCTGGCCTCGCCCGCGTACCCGGTCGTCTCACCGACGTGCAGCAGCTTCCCGCGCTCGTTCAGGTACGCGCGGACGTTGAGCTGCGTGTCCTTCGCGCGGTCCGCGACCTGCGAGTCCGGCATCGGCCCGATGGCCGTCTGCACCGGCTCGTCGGCCTCGTCCTGCGTCAGGCGGTTGTCGCCCAGGTACCAGACCACGGCCCGGAAGTGCTTCAGGACGCCCAGGTGGTGCGGCGCGCCGTCCTTGTCGATGTCCCACACGAGCGGCGTGTGCCCGGCCTCGCGCACCAGGTCCGCGTACCGCCCCGCGTACCTGGGCTCGTCCGTCCCGGCCGGGTAGGTCGGGTTGACGCCGGTGTAGTCCTCGTCGGCGATGACGAGCACGTCCGCCTTCGCCCGGTCGCGGACCTCGTAGGTGAAGCGCTCGCTCTCGACGCGCTCGCCCTTCGCGTTCGTCCCCGCGAACCACACCTCGACCTCGTCGCCGGGCTTCTGCCCCGAGACCTTGCCGCGGAACTCGCCGTAGTAGCGGTCGTTCCCGTCGCCGTACCGGTCGCCGCCGCGCCACTCGCGGGCGCCGTCCTGCCGCACGGGGCCGCCGTTGATCCGGTAGAGCAGGTCGCGGTTCGCCAGCGACCGGCGGATGTACGCAGAAACCTCCTGCTCGGACCCGTACGACACCTCGAACGGGTCGGTCTCGAAGTCCGGCGTCGTCCGGTCGACGACCGAGACGGGGTGGTCGGGGTCCTGCGCCGACCGCGCGGTGGCGACCGCCAGCGGCAGGTTGTTCCGGAACTCCTTCTCGACCAGCGCCTCGTCGTCCGGGAACTCGAAGCCGCTGCCGCACCCGTTCGGCTCCCACTCGTCGTCCGGGTCGTATCCGGCGGCCGTCTCGCAGGTCGCCATCTCCGGGGTGTACGAGAGCGTGCCGTACAGGTTGTCGGTGTGGTCGTTGGTGTCGCCGTTGGTCGTGTACAGCTGCGCGCTGAGCTGCGGGACGTACTCGGGGACGGCCGGGTCCTCGGCGTCGCCGAGCAGCGCCTCGTAGATCGGGTCGTCCGGGCTGCGGGTGAGCGTCTGCCAGCCGTTGCCGTACAGCAGCAGCTCCGCCGCCGAGTGATAGTTGACCAGGTACGTGGGCCGCAGCCGCTCGAACAGCCGCATCTGCGCCTGCGTCTCCGGCTCCGAGCCGGGCGACGGGCCGCGGTAGGTCGCGTTCGTCCGCAGCGGCGACGACCCCTCGTTGTCGTACCCCCACTTGTACGGGAAGTTCCGGTTCAGGTCGACGCCGTCCTGCCCGGTCAGCCGCCCGTCGCCGTCGTTGTCCCGGACGTTCTTGCGCCAGAGCCGGAACCCGTCCTCGAACGTCAGGTCGTAGCCGTCCACGTTGACCACGGGGATGAACCACAGGTCGGTGGTGTCGACGATCTTCGTGAGCTCGGCGTCGGAGCCGTAGCCGTCCACGAAGTGGTGCAGGAGCCGCCGCACCATCTCGGGCGTGATCCACTCGCGCGCGTGCTGCGTCCCCTGGTAGACGACCACCGGGCGCTGCCCGTCCCGCAGGTTCGCGACGTCCTTGCTCACCCGGACGGCCGTGATCGGCTTGCCCTGGTGGGTCTCGCCGATGTCGACGGTCTTCGCGATCGAGGGGTTGTCGGCGGCGACCTTCAGCAGCTCCTCGCGGAGGTTGCCGGGGCCGCTGTAGGGGCGGAACACGTTGTCGGGGGCCGCCTTGGCGCGCGCGCGGGCGTCCCTGCCGTCCACCTTCTTGACTTTCAGGCCGAGCCCTTGCCGGTTCAGCTCGGCGGCCATCGCGCCGTTCATCACGGCCTCGACGCGGACGCGGTCGCCGTCCGCCTTCGCGATCTCGACGTCCTCGTGGCCGAGCCCGGCCCGGTCGAGGATCTTCATCTGCGCCGGCGACAGCTCGGCGGTGTACACGTCCACGGCGCCGCTCGCGGCGGGCGGCGCGGGGGCGGCGTTCGCGGGGGCCGCCGTGAGCGCTCCGAGCAGGAGCGCCCCGGCGGCCAGGATGGGTGTGAGTCGTCTGTGCCGGAACAGCGTGCGCGTCATCGCGCCCTCCCTGGCATTGATCACAACTGGGGGTTGCGTGATCGTCATCCGGGGTGAGAGGGGTGTCAACGCACTATTGGCGCCATTTGCCGCTTCTGGTCATTTTGGGGCGGGCGTGCACCGGACCTCCCATTGGTGCGTCCGCCCCGCGCGAGAAACCCCGGCCGCTTTCCGCGTAGCGCGGACACGCCGCCGTCACACGATGTAGCGTCACCTTCACCAAGGGTCGCCAGTGCTCGTCAGGCGCCTGCCGATCAGGCGTGCGCGCCGTTCGTCCAGGGGGTCCGCATGACCGTCCCGCAGAGCCGCCCGCCGGACATCGCCGACGGGGCGCCGCCCGAGGCGTACACGCCCAGGTTCCTGCACCAGCAGCTGCTCGGCGTCGCCCGCATCGCCGCCTTCACCCTCGACCGCGACGGCCGCATCGTGCACTGGAACGCCGCCGCCGCCGACCTGTTCGGCGTCCCGCCCGACGCCGCCGTCGGGCGCGCCCCCGCCGCCCTCCTGCGGCTCCCCGGCGAGCACCGCGCCGCCTTCCAGCCCGGCGCGTTCGGGCACGTCTGGTGCGGCGCCTGCACCGTGCCCCGCGCCGACCACGGCGAACTCGTCGAGACCGCCTGGTGGGTCTACCCCCTGGAGGACGCGCCCGGCGCCGCCGTCCTCGCCCTGGCCGCCGACCTGCGGCACCTCCGCGAGCAGGGCCCCGGCCTGTCCATGGGCGGCGTCCTCGTCGCCGGACCCGACGGCGCCGCCCGCCGCGACTCCGGCGCCAGCCTGCTGCGCGTCGAACCCGCCCTCGTCACCGCCGCGAGCGCCGCCGCCGCCCGCGCCCTCGCCGCCCTCCTGCCCGCCGACCCCGCCACCCCGGCCATCACCCGCCGCGTCCTCGGCCTCCGCTGCCCCGCCCCCACCCTCACCCCCCCCCCCCCGCTCCCCGTCCACCCC
>NZ_QHJN01000292.1:0-5352 GCF_003947565.1 Actinomadura sp. WAC 06369
GGGCGGGCCAGGTCTCCGGCGGGCGGGCGTCGCGGCGGAAGGTGACGGCGACGGCGGCGGTCGGGTGGGCGGTGTGGTCGAACGCGCAGGCCGCGATGCTGGCGAACCCCTCGGTGACGTGGCCGTCCTCGGACGCCCAGCCGCGGCGGGCGTCCTCGGCGAGGACGCGGCGGAGCGCGCGCAGGGTCGTGGGGCCGCGGCCGGTGCGGTCGACGAGCGGGCCGCCGGGGAAGAGGGCGCGGAGCTGCGCCGGGGGCAGGTGCGCGAGGAGGGAGCGGCCGCTCGCCGTGAGGTGGGCGGGCAAGCGGACGCCGACGTCCGTGACGAGCGTCGCGTGGTGCGGCGGCTGCTCCTTGAGCAGGTACAGGGTCTCGGCGCCGTGCAGGACACCGAGCTGCGCGATCTCCCCGGTCCGGTCGACGAGGCGGCGCAGCAGGGGGCGGGCGAGGCGTTCGAGGGGTTCGTGGCGCAGGTAGGCGGAGCCGATCTCGAACGCGGCGACGCCGAGCCCCCACCGGCGCTCCTCGGGGACGTAGGCGACGAAGCCGTCCTCGGCCATCGCGGCGAGCAGGTGGTAGGCGGACGAGCGGGGCAGGCCGAGCGCGCGGGCGATGGCCGACGCGGGGAGCGGGCCGGGCGCGGCGGCCAGGTGGCGCAGGACCGCCAGGGCGCGGCGCGCGGCGGGGACCTGGCTCATGGCGCGATTGTCTCGTATCCGAGACGGATTGCGGGCCGGCGGGGTCGTCTCCGGCTGCCGTGGCCGCTGCAATGGTGGGTATGGCTTCTGGTGTGGGGGACAGGGTTGTCCGGGTCGGCCCGGACCCGCTCGCGTTCGACGACGTGGTGGCGGTGGCCCGCGACGGGGCGCGCGTCGCGCTGACGGACGAGGCGTTGAAGGTCATCGGGGAGGCGCGGGCGCACATCGAGGAGCTGTCCGCCCGGCCGACGCCGGTGTACGGGGTCTCGACGGGCTTCGGGGCGCTCGCGACGCGCCACATCCCGCCGGAGATGCGCGACCGGTTGCAGGTGAACATCGTCCGGTCGCACGCGGCCGGGTCGGGGCCCGAGGTCGAGCGCGAGGTCGTCCGGGCGCTGATGCTGCTGCGGCTCCGGACGCTCGCGACCGGACGGACGGGCGTGCAGCCGACGACCGCGCGGACGCTCGCCGCGCTGCTCAACGCGGGGATCACCCCGCAGGTGTTCGAGCACGGCAGCCTCGGCTGCTCGGGCGACCTCGCGCCGCTCGCGCACGTCGCGCTGGCCCTGATCGGGGAGGGGCGCGTCCGCGACGCGGACGGGGAGCCGCGGGACGCGGCGGAGGTGCTCGCGGAGGCGGGGATCGCGCCGGTGAAGCTCGCGGCCAAGGAGGGGCTCGCGCTGCTGAACGGCACCGACGGGATGCTCGGCATGCTCGTGCTGGCGATGCACGACCTGCGCAGGCTCCTCACGACCGCGGACCTGGCCGCCGCGATGAGCGTCGAGGCGCTGCTGGGCACCGACCGGGTCTTCGCCGCCGACCTCCAGGAGCTCCGGCCGCACCCCGGGCAGGGGACGTCGGCGGCCAACCTGCGGCTGCTGCTGGCCGCGTCGCAGATCATGGAGTCGCACCGGGGGCCCGACTGCACCCGCGTCCAGGACGCCTACTCGCTGCGCTGCTCGCCGCAGGTCAACGGCGCCGCGCGCGACACGCTCGCGCACGCCGAACTGGTCGCGGGGCGGGAGCTGGCCTCGGCCGTCGACAACCCGGTCGTCCTGCCGGACGGGCGCGTCGAGTCGAACGGCAACTTCCACGGCGCGCCGGTCGCGTACGTGCTCGACTTCCTGGCGATCCCGGTCGCGGACGTCGCGTCGATGTCGGAGCGGCGCACGGACCGCATGCTCGACAGGGGGCGGTCGGCGGGCCTGCCGGCGTTCCTCGCGGACGATCCGGGCGTCGACTCCGGGCACATGATCGCCCAGTACACGCAGGCGGGGATCGTGTCGGAGCTGAAGCGGCTCGCGGCGCCCGCGAGCGCCGACTCGATCCCGAGTTCGGCGATGCAGGAGGACCACGTGTCCATGGGCTGGAACGCGGCGCGCAAGCTCCGGCGCGCGGTCGACGGGCTCGCCCAGGTCGTCGCGATCGAGATCCTCACCGCCGCGCGGGCGCTGGACCTGCGGGCGCCGCTGCGGCCCGGCCCGGCGACCGGCGCCGTGGTCGCGCGGCTGCGCGAGGCCGTGCCGCCGCCCGGCCCCGACCGCTACCTGGCCCCCGAGATCGCCGCCGCGACCGCGCTCGTCCGGGACGGCTCGCTCGTGGCGGCCGCCGAATCCGTTGTCGGCCCCCTTTCCTGAAGGAGTTCCCCATGTCCGGACCTCGGACGGTACGCGCCCCCCGCGGCGCCGCGCTGACGGCGAAGGGCTGGCCCCAGGAGGCCGCCCTGCGGATGATCCAGAACAACCTCGACCCGGAGGTCGCCGAGCACCCGGACGACCTCGTCGTCTACGGCGGCTCGGGGAAGGCCGCGCGGACCTGGGACGCCTTCGACGGCATCGTCCGCTCGCTCACCGACCTGGCGGGCGACGAGACGCTGCTCGTCCAGTCGGGCAAGCCGGTCGGGGTGTTCCGCACGCACGAGTGGGCGCCCCGGGTGCTCATCGCGAACTCGAACCTGGTGCCGCAGTGGGCGACGTGGGAGGAGTTCCGGCGGCTCGAGTCGCTCGGGCTGACGATGTTCGGGCAGATGACCGCCGGGTCGTGGATCTACATCGGGACGCAGGGCATCCTGCAGGGGACGTACGAGACGTTCGCGGCGGTGGCGGCGAAGCGGTTCGGCGGCACGCTGGCCGGGACGGTCACGCTCACCGCGGGGCTCGGCGGCATGGGCGGCGCGCAGCCGCTCGCGGTGACGATGAACGGCGGCGTCGCGCTCTGCGTCGAGTGCGACCCGTCGCGGATCGAGCGGCGGGTGGAGCACGGGTACTGCGACGTGCGGGCAGAGTCGCTCGACGACGCGCTGCGGCTCGCCGCGGACGCGCGCGCGGCGCGGCGCCCGCTGTCGATCGCCGTCCTCGGCAACGCGGCGGACGTCGTGCCCGAGCTGCTGCGGCGCGGCGCGCCGATCGACATCGTGACCGACCAGACCAGCGCGCACGACCCGCTGATGTACCTGCCGTCCGGCATCGCGTTCGACGACATGGCGGACGCGCGCGAGAAGGACCGCGACGGGTTCATCTCCCGCGCGCGCGCCTCCATGGCGAAGCACGTGGAAGCGATGGTCGGTTTCCAGGACGCGGGCGCCGAGGTGTTCGACTACGGCAACTCGATCCGGGGCGAGGCGCAGCTCGCGGGGTACGAGCGCGCGTTCGCCTTCCCCGGGTTCGTGCCCGCCTACATCCGCCCCCTGTTCTGCGAGGGCAAGGGCCCGTTCCGGTGGGCGGCGCTGTCGGGCGACCCGAAGGACATCGCCCGCACCGACCGCGCGATCCTGGAGCTGTTCCCGGAGAATGAGTCGCTGGCCCGCTGGATCCGGATGGCGGGGGAGAAGGTCCGCTTCCAGGGGCTCCCGTCCCGCATCTGCTGGCTCGGCTACGGCGAGCGCGACCGGGCCGGGGAGGCGTTCAACGACCTGGTGGCGCGCGGCGAGGTCGGCGCGCCGATCGTCCTCGGCCGGGACCACCTCGACTGCGGGTCGGTCGCGAGCCCGTACCGGGAGACCGAGGGCATGGCGGACGGGTCGGACGCCATCGCCGACTGGCCGCTGCTGAACGCGATGCTCAACACCGCGTCCGGCGCCACCTGGGTGTCGATCCACCACGGCGGCGGCGTCGGCATCGGGCGGTCGATCCACGCGGGGCAGGTGTGCGTCGCGGACGGGACGCCGCTCGCCGCCGAGAAGCTGCGGCGCGTCCTGACGAACGACCCGGGCACGGGCGTCATGCGGCACGTGGACGCCGGGTACGGCCGGGCCGCCGAGGTCGCCGCCGAGCGCGGCGTCCGGATCCCCATGCAGGGCCGGTAGGGGCGCATGGCCTTCGAGGACATGTGGGCGGACCTGCTGCCCCTCGGCCGGGACGCGGCCACGGGCGGCTACCGCCGGTTCGCGTGGACGCCGCCCGAGCTGGAGTGCCGCGCCTGGTTCGCCGACGAGGCGCGGCGGCGCGGGCTCGACCTGGAGCACGACGCCAACGGCAACGTGATCGCGTGGTGGCGGCCCGCGGACGGCTCCCGGGCGGACGCCGTGCTGACCGGCAGCCACCTCGACTCCGTCCCGGACGGCGGCGCGTTCGACGGCCCGCTCGGCATCGTGTCGGCGTTCGCGGCGATCGACTCGCTGCGGGACCGCGGCGCCCGGCCGCGGCGGCCGGTCGGCGTCGCGGCGTTCGCCGAGGAGGAGGGCGCCCGGTTCGGCGTCGCCTGCCTCGGCTCCCGGCTGCTCACCGGGGCGATCGACCCCGCGCGGGCGCGCGCGCTGACCGACGCGGACGGACGGACGTTCGCCGACGTCCTGCACCACGCGGGACTCGACCCCGACGCGATCGGGCCCGACGAGGACCTGCTGGCCCGCGTCGGATGCTTCGTCGAACTGCACGTCGAGCAGGGCCGGGCCCTCGCCGGGCCCGTCGGCGTCGCGAGCGCGATCGTCCCGCACGGGCGCTGGCGGTTCGACTTCGCGGGGGAGGGCAACCACGCGGGCACGACCCGCCTGGCCGACCGCCGCGACCCCATGCCGCCGTTCGCGAGCATGGTGCTGGCGGCGCGCGAGGCCGCCGAACGGAACGGGACGGTCGCGACCGTCGGCAAGGTGCGGGTCGCGCCGAACGGGGTGAACGCGGTCGCGTCGTCGGTCACCGGCTGGCTGGACGCGCGCGGGCCCGACGACGCCGCCGTCCGCCGGACGGTCGCGGACGTGGACGCGGCGGCCCGCGCCGCCGCCCGCCCGCACGGCGTCGCCGTGCACCTCGCGGAGGAGTCGTACACCGAGATCGTCGACTTCAATACCGCGCTGCGCGAGCGGGTCGCGGCGGTGCTGGGCGGCGTACCGGTGCTGCCCACGGGCGCCGGCCACGACGCCGGGATCCTGTCCGCGCGAGTGCCGACGGCGATGCTGTTCGTCCGGAATCCGACCGGGGTGTCGCACGCGCCCGCCGAGCACGCCGAGACCGCCGACTGCCTCGCGGGCGTCGCGGCCCTCGCCGCGGTGCTGGACGACCTGGCGGCCGGGTAGGGGACCGGTATGCAGTGGCATGCGCAGTTCGCCTGGCTCGGTGACGGTGTGGCGGCCGACGTGCTCGTCACGGCCGAGGGCGAGCGGATCCCCCGCGTCGAACGCGGCGCCCCCGCCCCGCCGGGCGCCGCCCGCCTCCCCGGCC
>NZ_QHJN01000031.1:0-59929 GCF_003947565.1 Actinomadura sp. WAC 06369
TACGTCCCGCGGGCGGAGGGCGCGTGGACGCGGCGCTGGACGGCGCGGCAGCACGCCGCGTACCTGCGGCTGCTGGAGCGGGCGGCGGGCGACGAGGGCGCCGCGGAGTCCGCGCGGGCCGGGGCGGGGCGAGCCAGAGGGTGATGGCCGTGTCGCGGGTTCGCCCTTCGGCCTCGTCGACGGTCCGGGCCAGCGCGCTCCGCAGGGACGGGACGTCCTCGGTGCGGCGCCCCAGGAGGTTCGCGAACAGGAGCGTGAACCGGTGGTCGCCGAGGTGCGGGGCGAGCGCGTCGCTCAGGAAGGTCTCGCGGCCGCGCGGCAGGAGGTGGCCGAGCCGCTGCGCCACGGGGCCCGGCCGGCGGTGGAGCAGGCCGAGGCCGCGCTCCAGGACGGCGGGGTCCTCGCGGGCGAGGCCCGTGCGGACGAGTCCGGCGGCGAGCCGGTCGACGGCGGGCATGGCGTTCCGGGGGTCCTCGCGCGCGTCGAGGAGGCGGCGGGCGAAGTGCTCGACGGCGGCCGCGTGCTCGGCGCGCAGGGCGGCGTCCGGGAGCCCGTAGAGGGCGAGCGCGACGGTGTCGAGGGACGGGCCCGCCGGGTCCACGCGGTGCAGGAACCGCAGGGCGTCGGAGAGGGTTTCCGGCCGGCCGTCGCGTTCGGCGCACCGGATGAGCAGCGCGGCGCCCCGGGCGCGGGCGTCGGCGTCCTCCCGGTGCGTCATGCCCTCCAGCAGCGGGCGGGCCTCGGCGTAGGGGAGGTGCGCGAACAGCGGCAGGTTGCGCTCGATGCCCCGGGGCGCGTTGCGGCGGGCCTCGCGGGCCCGCAGCGGGCGGGGGAGGAGGTCGAGCAGCGCGTCCAGGTGCGCGCGTGCGCCGTCGGCCTCGGCCGCGGCGCGGACGGCGGCGAAGAGGCGCTCGCGGCGGCCGGGCGGGACGGCCCGCAGCAGGCTCCGCACGGCGGGCCCCCGGGCGCCGCCCGCGTGCTCGTGGACGGCGCGGGCGACCGCCGCCAGGTCGTCGTCGCCGTACCGGCGCAGGCGGGTCCGGACGCAGCGCCGGTTCACGATCAGGAGCCACAGCCGGGGACGCAGCGGCCCGAGCAGGACGCGCAGCATCCGCTCGGGCTCGGCGTCCATGAGCACGCCCGCCTTCCCGGCGAGCGGCGCCGGCAGGTCGTCCAGGTGCTCCAGCAGGGCGACGACCCGGGCGGGGGAGCGGTGCGCGGCCTCGGCGAGGCCGGGGGCGAGCGTCCGCAGCCGCGAGGGGGCGCGCTCCGCGTGGTCCAGGACGAGGTCCGGGTGCGCGCGGCCGAGGAGCCGCCAGGACGGGACGGCGGGCGCGAGCGCCTCCAGGCGGGACGCGACCGCCGCCGGGCGGCACGCGGGGAGGAGCGACGCGGCCTCCGCGTCGCCCCACCGCTCGGCGACCCGGTCGACGAGCGCGTCGGCGAGGCCGTCGCGGCGGTGCTTGCGGACGGCGCTCCAGGCGGCCTTCCGGACGGGCGCGGAGGCGTCCGCGAGGAGGTCGAGCAGCTCGCCGGCGCCCGCCCCGAACCGCACCGCGAGCCGGACGGCCGGGCCCGCGAGCCCGAGCGGCCCGACCCTCGCGGTGACGGCGATGTGCTCGCGGGACGCCTCGTCCCGCGCGGCCGCCGCGAGCGCGAGCGCCAGCCCCCGCTCGTACGGGCCCCGCTGCCCGAGGTCGACGAGCAGCGGGACGAGGTCCCGCCCGCCCGCGAGCCGGCGCAGGTCCGCGACGCGGCGGCGGCGCTCGGCGTGGGCGAGCGGCTCGACCTCGGCGAGCAGGGCGTCGGCGGGACGCATGTCCGTGCGCATGCCCCGCATCATGCCGGGGTCAGCCCACCGGGTTCACCCGGTTCCGCGCCCGGCGGAGATCTGCGCGGCGAGGCGGCGGACCCGCTCCTCGTGCTCGTCGTACGCGACGACGACCGGCGGCTCGTTGTACGGCATCGTGTCGGACGAGCGGCGCAGCTTCACGTACTGGCCGCACGCGTCGATCGCGTACGGCTCCATGTCGTCCTGCAGCGCGCCGATGACCGTGATGCCGTGCGTCTCGCCGATCTCGCGGAACAGCGCGACGGCCTCCTTGCGGTGCTCCTTGCCGAGGTTGCGGCCGAGCTCGTCGAGGACGAGGCACAGCCGCCCGCCGCCGGAGCTGGCGAGCGCCGCCGCGCACACGAGCTTGACGGCCTTCTCGTCCATGAGGGCGGTGTTGGCGCGCCGGTTGTACGGGACGTACCGCTGCCCGTCGGAGCGCCGCCACTTCGGCACGACCCGCCAGCGCCACTCCTGCTCGGGGTCGCCGGGCGGCTCCGGGGTGGGGAACTCGAGGGTGGCGCCGTAGCCGCCGTAGTCCACGTCGAGCTTCCCGAACTCCTCCGACACGCGCTGCAGGCGGGCGCGGATCGCGGCGGTCAGCGCGGTGCGGTGCGCCTCGGCGGCGCCGGCTGCGTCCGCCGCGCCCTTCTGCGCCTTCTCCAGGTCGGCGCGACGCGCCCCGAGCTGCACCTCGATCTGCCGCCGCTGGTGCCGCTCGTAGTCCTCCTGCTGCCGCAGGTACGCCTGGACGGCCTTCACGAGGCGGGGGAACGTGGCCTGCTCGCGCTCGGTGCGGCGGCCGTCGCCGTCGGTGCGCTCGCGGAGCAGGAACCGCACCTCCTCCGGCATGTCCTCGTCGGACGTCCCGTCCGGGAACACGCGGCGCAGCGCCTCCGACAGGTGCTTCTCGGCCGTGTGCCACCACTCGGCGGGCGTCCACGTCGCCTCGTCGTCGGTGAGGCCCGACAGCCATTCGGCGGCGCCGTCGCGGGACCCGCCCCACTCCTTCTCGAGCGCCTCGACGCCGAGGGCGGCGCGCCGGTCGGCCAGCTCGGCCGAGCGCGCCCGCACCCGGTCGCGGTCCCGGTCGTGCCCGTCGCGGCGGCTCCGGAGGCGGTCCGCCTCGAGGGCGCGCGTGTCGGCCTTGGCCTGCAGGCGCCGGAGCGTCTGCTCGGCCGCGCCCAGGCGGGCGAGGCGCGCCTCGCCCGCCGCGAGCTCCTCCAGTTCCGCCCGCAGCTCCGCCATGCGGGACCGGACGTCGTCCAGTTCGGCCGCTGCGCGCGCGCCCGCGAGCCGACGTCCGGCCAGCGCGACCTCGGCGGCCGCGTCGGACGTCGCCCGCCGCGCGGTCTCGAGCGCCTCCTGCGCCGCCTCCAGTTCCGCGCGGGCCGCCTGCATCCGCGCGACCCGTCCGGTCACCGGCTCGGGGAACCCGCCGACGATGACGACGCCGCCGGGGGCGCCGCCCTCCAGCGCCGCGAAGAAGCCCGCGAGCGGCAGCGCGCACCGGACGCCGTCCGGGTGCCCGTCCAGGGGCTCCCCGCCGGCCGCGACGTCGCCGTCCGCCGGGACGATCATCGAGCCGGGCAGGTCCTTGAGCGCGCCGGCCGCGGCGTCCAGGTCGTCCGTCCCGACGGCCACGGCCTCCCGGAACGGCCACAGCGCGGCCTCCCACCGGTCCCGGACGCCGGCGGCCAGCTCGACCGCGTCCAGCAGACCGACCGCCGCGATCCCGGCGGCGGCGAGCGCGCGGATCTGCGCGGGCGCGCTGCTCGCCCCCGCCTCCGCCTCGGCGACGGCCCGCTCGGCGCGGGCGACGGCGCCGCGCGCCATCCCGAACTCCTGCTGCGCCTCGTCCCGGCGGGTCTCCGCGGCGGCGAGGCCCTCCCGGGCGGCGGCCTCGTCGCGGCCGTCGGCGTCGCGGCGCCGCTCCTCCAGTTCGGCGACGCGGCGGCGCAGCTCCTCCAGGCGGTCCTGCGCGACGGCCTTGTCCGCGCCGAGCCGGTCCACCCGCCCCTTCAGCTCGGCGAGCGCCGACTCCGCGGACGCGACCTGCTCGTCCAGCGCCCCGCCGGTGAGCTGCTCCATCTCCTGCTCGGCCGCCCTCGCCGCGGCGGCCAGGCTCTCGGCCTCGGCGCGCAGCGCCTCCTGCTCGGCGGCGAGCGCCGCGTCGGCCGCGGCGGCGTCGGCGAGCAGCCGCGCCTGCCGGGTCCGCCAGTGCCGCAGCGCCGCGTCGACGTCCGCGCGGGCCCGGTCGCGGCGGTCGAACGTCTTCAGCAGCGCCGCCGCCTCCCGCTCCCACTCGGCGAGCCGCTCGGTCGCCTCCGCGGCCTTCGCCCGCTCCCGGTGCTCCTCCGCGCGGGACCGCCGCTCGGCCTCCAGCTCCCGGTCCAGTCCGGTCAGCGCCGCGATCGCGCTGAAGATGCGCTCCGGGCTGATCTCGTTGAGCGGCTGCGACAGCAGGTTCGTCGCGACCTTGCTGCGCACCGACGTCGACAGGAACGACACGCACCGGACCTGCCCGCCGTACAGGACGCGGCCCAGGTCCTTCGCGACGAGGTCGCGGCGGCCCGCGCTGCGCGGCAGCCCCGCCCACAGCCGGTCGGCCAGCGCGACCCGGTCGGCCTCCGACGGCGCCGCCGCCAGGTGGACGCCCCGCCGCCACCGGATCTCCAGGTGCGGGGCGTCCACGTTGACGCGCAGCCAGACGGTCAGCGCCGTCTCCTCCGCCTCGCCGTCCCCGGCGTCCTCCGGCGGGTCGGCCGGCGGGTCGGCCGGTGGGTCGGCGTGGTCGAAGACGCCGACGATGTAGCCGTGGTCGGCGCTGGCCCACCGGCTGTCGCCCTGCGCCGCCAGCTCCGCGTTGAACAGCAGCTCCGCGACCGCGCGGGCCCCGGACGCGAACCGCCACTGCTCGTCCCCGAGCAGCGCGGTGATCGCCGCGATGAACGACGACTTGCCCGCGCCGTTGGAGTCCTTCGGCCCCTGCCCGGCCACCACGATCAGCGTGCCGGGCACGGTCGGCACCGGGTGCGTCGACAGCCGCGAGATGTTCACCGCCTGGACGGCGACGAGCGTGCGTTCGCCGACGATGTTCTCGGCGTCCCGGGCCGGGCCCGGGACGAGCGGTTCCAGGACGGCCGTCATCTCTCGCTCTCCCCCTGATCGTGTTCCCGGTTGCGGCGGCGCGCCCGGATCGCCGCCGCGAGCGGCGAGTCCGGCCCGGCCGCCAGGATCAGCTCCTCCTGCAGCCGCCGCCGCGCGGCGGGCGTCAGCCGGTGGAACTGCGGGCCCGGCACGAACCCGCCCGACCCCTGCTCGCCCTTGCCGTCCGCGGCCGCCTTGACCTGCGACACCAGCCCGGCGAGGCGCAGCCGCCGCAGCGCCGCGTCCAGCTCGCCCACCGGCAGCTGGGTGCGGCGGCGCAGCTCGTCGACGGGCGTCGGGAACGGCGACAGCCACGAGTCGTCGCCGAGCCGCCCGGCGGCGCGCGGGATCGCCACCGAGTGGATCAGCACGAGGGCCAGCACCGCCCGGTCCCGGACGGACGGGACGCACGCGGGGTCGCGCGCCAGCTCGGCGGCGACGTCGTCGCGGTAGCCCGAGATCCACTTCGTCCGGTCGGACCGCACGAGCGTCCGGCCGCTCAGCGCGAGCATCCCCTCGACCGTGCGGCGCAGCGCCGGCTCGCGCAGCGCCGGGAACCGCACCTCCGGCACCGGCTCCGCCGCGTGCTCCACCGCCGTGTACGCCGCGACCAGCTCCGCCCGCCGCCGCTCGTCGTAGGGCCGCAGCAGCGCCTCGAACACCTCACTCACCGCCCGCCCCCTCCGTCTGCCGAGGGCTCCGCCGCCGCGTCCGAGGGCTCCGACGCCACCGACGCCTCCGACGCCTCCGCCGGCTCGTCCGGTTGCGCCAGCCCCGCCGCCCGCGGTTCGCCCTCCGGCGGCTCCACCGTCGGAGATTCCGCCGTCTCCGGCGCCCCCGGCGCCCCCGCCGTCTCCGGCGCCGTCGCCGTCTGCGAGGGCGGCGCCCCCGCCGTCGGCGGTTCGCCCTCCGGCGGCGGCTTTGCCGCCTCCGGCGCCTGCGGGTCCTCCGCGGCCGCCGGCGCCGACCCGCCCTCCGGCGGCTGCGGCGGCTCCGCCGCCTGTGGGGGGTGGGGGAGGCGGCGGAGGAGGTCGCGTAGGGAGGCGAGGGAGCCCTCCGGCCACAGCGCGGTGCGCGGGCCCGGGCGGACCGTGCCCGCGCCCTCGTCCAGCAGCAGCCACCCCGTGTCGGCGAGCCGCCGCAGCTCCCCGGTCGCCCAGCGGCGCGCGAGGTCGGCGTCGCCCCGCGTCATCCCCCCGTACACCTCCAGCACGTGCCCGACCGGCGCGGGCGTCCCGGGCCACGGGGCGTCGTCCAGCCGCAGCCAGCAGCAGCGCAGCGCGGCGGCCAGCACGCGGCGCGCCTGCCCCGCGCGGTCCAGCGGCATCGGCGCCGTGTCGTACTCCTCCAGCAGCGCGGGCGTCGCGCCGTCCGGCCACTCCGGCAGCAGCCACACGCGCGTCCCGTCCGACGCCGTGCGGACCCCGGACGGGACGGGCTCCGCCGCGTCGATCGACGGGACGCCCAGCACGCGGGCGCGTGCGCGGGCCAGCACCTGCGGATCCACGTCGTGCCGCTCGCTCATGCCCGCTCGAACCAGCCCGGGGACAGCCACGCGGGGACCCCGCCGGGCCGCGCGTCCAGGCCGTCCTCCCACACGAGCCGGTACGGCAGCTCGGGGTGCAGGTGCGCGGCCGACAGGTCGGCGAGCATGCGCCGCGCGGACGCCCAGTCGGCGCCGAGGACGTCGGCGACGGCGGCGCGGTCGCGGCCGCGCAGCGCCTCCTCGGCGACCGCCCGCAGCCGCGCGGCGGCGGCGTCCTCCGCACCGGTGTCGCGGGACAGGCCCGCGTCCGGGACGGACGGGCGCGGCGGCGCGGGCCGCGGCGGCGTCGCGCGGGGGCCGTCCTCGACGGCGGTCACCACCGCCGCCGGCTCGTGCCACGGCGCGGGCGCGTCGAACACGAACCCGTCGAGGACGGCCGCCAGCTCCTCACGGGACGCGGTGCGGGAGAACGTCCGCCACGTCTCCGGCGGCAGCAGCGTCAGGTTCCGGGTGGTGCCCGCCGAGTCCGACAGGCGGGCCGCGGCCCGCCGCGACGCGTCCCCGTAGGCGTAGATCGCGGCGCGCAGGTCGGTGCAGACGCGGTCGAGCTGCGGCCAGCGGCGCAGGATCGCGCCGTGCAGCCGCTCGGCGCGCACCAGGATCTCCTCGGTGCCCCACAGCTTCGGCGCCTGCTCGCGCAGCTCCTCGATCGTGCCGTTCGTCAGCGTCAGCAGCTCCACGCTCCACAGCCGGAACGCGCGCGCGAGCCCGTCCGCGCCGTCGCGCGCCTGCTCGGCCGTCATCCGCGGGTCGGCGACGTTGAGCTGTTCGAGGGCGAGCAGCCGGTGCATTTCGCTCTGCCCGCCGTCCAGCATCATCCGCCGGACGAACATCAGCCCGACCACGCTCGTGAACGACGCCCGGTACCGGAGCTGGTTCGGTTTCGGAAACACCTCGCGGACGGCGCCGAGCCCCTTCAGCACCCGCAGCCGGTTCTCGAACACCTCGGACGGGTAGCCGCGGCACACGTACCGCATCTGCTCGCGGCTCAGCCCCTCCTCGCCCGCGTCGGCGAACGCGGCGAGGAGCGTCTCGGCGACGTCGACCAGCTCGGGGTCGTCGACGACCGCGCCGCTGTCGCGCGCGAGGGCCGCGAACATCTGCCGGTAGACGCCGAGGACGGCCTCGCCGACCAGGACGTCGTCCAGGCTGGCGGCTTCATCGTCGGTGGTAGGGGACACGGCGCACTACCGTACGGCTCCGGACCGACGATCGCGGAATCGGACGCCGTCAGCGCGTCGAGCCGGGCCGCAGCAGGCCGCGCTCGAACGCCGCCCCGACCGCCGCCGCGCGGTCGTTCACGCCCAGCTTGGCGTAGATGTGCAGCAGGTGCGTCTTGATCGTGGCCTCGCTGACGAACAGCTTCGCGGCGGCCTCCCGGTTGGTGCTGCCGCGCGCCACCAGCCCGAGGACCTCCAGCTCGCGCGGGCTGAGCGGCTCCCCGCCGTCCGGCGGGACGTCCGGGGCCGCCGGCGGCGCGGGCGCGGCGCCCGCCCGCATCCGGCTCATCAGCAGCGTCGCGACCGGCGGCGACAGGACGGCCTCGCCGCGCGCCGCCGCCCGCACCGCGCGGAACAGCTCGTCCTTGCGGGCGTCCTTCAGCAGGTAGCCGGTCGCGCCCGCCTCGATCGCGGGCAGGACGTCCCGGTCGGTGTCGTACGTGGTCAGGACCAGCACCCGGCACGGCGACCCGGACTCGGCCAGCCGGGTGATCGCGGTGACGCCGTCCATGCCGGGCATCCGCAGGTCCATCAGCACGACGTCGGGCAGCAGCTCGGCGGCGAGCCGCAGCGCCTCGGCGCCGTCCGCGGCCTCGCCGACCACCTCCAGGCCGGGTTCGCCGGTGAACATGCCGCGCAGCCCGTCCCGCACCACCGGGTGGTCGTCGACGATCAGCAGCCGGACGACCGGCCCGTGCGGCGCGGTCACGGCAGCGCCTCGGCGGGGACCGCCGGGACGCACGCCGACAGCGCGGTGCCCGCGCCGGGCGCCGACTCGATCTCCAGCCGGCCCGCGACCCGCGCGACGCGCCGCCGCATCGCGGCGAGCCCGTGCCCGCCGCCGGCGGTGGGGCGCACCAGGTCGGGGGCGAACCCGGCGCCGTCGTCGCGGACGTCCAGCATCACGACGTCCCCCATGTAGGAGAGGGTGAGCGCGACGCGGGACGCGGCCGCGTGTTTGGCGACGTTGACGAGCGCTTCCTGCGCGGTGCGCAGCAGCGTCCCCTCGACCTCCGGGTGCACGGCCTGCACGGTACCGGTCGTGGTGAACCGCGCGGGGACCCCGTGGGCCGCCGTCCAGCGCTCCGCGATCTCGCCGAGCGCGTCGGGCAGCGCGGCGTCCTCCAGTTCGCTGGGGCGCAGCGCGTGCACCGACCGGCGGGCCTCGGTGAGGCTCTCGCGCGCCATCTCGTGCGCGACGTCCACGTGCCGGAGCCAGTCGGCGCCGCGCTCGTGGGCCTGCCGGGCGGCCTGGAGCTGCGCGACGACCCCGGCGAGGCCCTGCGCGACCGTGTCGTGGATCTCGCCGGCCATCCGCTGCCGCTCGTCCTGCACGCCCGCCTCGCGGGCCTGCGTGAGCAGCTGCGCCTGGAGCCCGGCGTTCTCCTCCAGCGCGGCCTCGAGCCGCGCGTTCGCCTCGGCCAGCTCGTCGATCACCCGCTTGCGCTGCGCGGACTGCTCCTCCACCCGCCATCCGAACATGCAGAACGTGGTCGCGACCGCCGCGTTGATGAGCAGCGCCAGCAGGTAGACGGGCGTCGCCTCGACGATGACGGCGAACCCGCCGAGCTGGGACGCGGCGGAGAAGGCCGCGGTGACGCCGATCCCGGCGAAGCGCCAGGGGGACGGCAGCATGAACGCGTGGACGTACCCGACCATGACCGCGAACCCGTACAGCGGGTTGACCGCGATCAGGGCGCCGAGGACCGCCAGCAGGCCGGTGTAGTAGACGGCCGCGAGGACGGTCCGCTCCCGCCAGCGGGGGTGCAGCGTCACCATCCACGCGATCCACCCGGCGGCCAGCGCGGTGAGGCCCAGCATCGCCGCGATCCCGGCGGGGGTGTTGGGGTAGACGAGCAGGCCCAGCAGGGTGGAGATCCCGAGCAGGACGTACGGGACGGCGCCCAGGGCGACCTGTTCCCGCAGCTCCCAGGGGTCGTAGTCGGGTGCGCGGACCGTCCCGCCGACGCTCGTCACATCGCCCTCCCGGCTCGTCCCGGCGGCCGTCACTCCCAGCGGAAGATCCGTGCCGCCACAGCGGTGGCGACCACCCCGTACGCGGCCATTATCGCAAGACCGGACCATTCGGGCGCCTCGCCCAGCCACGCGCCGCGGACCGCCTTCAGCCCGGCGCCCAGCGGCGTGGCGTCGCAGACCCGCTGCAGCGCCGCGGGCATCTGGTCGTAGGGGACGTACACGCCGGCGAGGAACAGGCTCGGGAAGAACAGCAGCGACCCGGCGGCGTTGCCCGCGCGGGCGGTGGGCGCGACGGCCGTCACCACCGCGCCGACCGCCAGCAGCGCCAGCATGCACGCCGCGGCGGACAGCACGAACCAGCCGGGGCTGCGCGGCGCCGCGATGCCGAACACCGCCGCGCCGAACCCGATCAGGACGAGCGCGCTGACCGCCGCCATCACGGCGTTGAACAGCAGTTGCGCGACGAGCAGCGCGGACGGCCGCGCGGGCGTGGCGCGCATCCGGCGCAGCACGCCCCGCTCCCGGTACTCGGCGAGGATCGCGGGCATCATCATCAGCGCGAGGATCGCGAAGGCGATGCCGATGCCGAGCGACGCGATGTACTCGGCGAGGGTCTGCCCGCCGAGGTCCTCGGCGGGGTCGCCGGAACCCGGTACGACGGCGAACCCGGTCAGCAGGGCGAGCGGCAGGACGAACGCGAAGACGAGCGTGTGCCCCTCCCGCAGCCGCAGCCGGAACTCGGTGGCGATGATCTTGGCGTACACGGCGGCTCCTCAGGCGCGGTCGGACGGGCGGGCGGGCGGATCGGCCGGGCCGTCCGGCTCCGCCGCGGGCGGGCCGCCGGTCAGCGCGACGTACGCGTCGTCGAGGCTCGTCTGCTCGACGCGCAGGTCGGCGACCAGGACGTGCCGGCGCGCCAGCGCCGACGCGACGGCGGCGGCGAAGTCGCCCGTGCCGTCGACGACGACGTGCCGTCCGGACCGTGCCACGCCGGTGACGCCGGGCAGCCCGGCCAGCTCGGCGAGGTCGGGCTCGGCGGACGGGCGGAACCGCATCCGGCCGCCGCCGCCGGTCGCCTGCTCGATCAGCGCCTCCGGCGTGCCGGACGCCGCGACGCGGCCGCGGTCGAACACCGCGAGCCGGTCGCACAGCTCTTCGGCCTCGTCCATGAAGTGGCTGATGAGCACGACCGTGACGCCGCCGTCCCGGACCCGGCGGATCAGGTTCCAGGCGGCGCGGCGCGCCTGCGGGTCGAGGCCGGTGGTCGGCTCGTCCAGGAAGACCAGGTCGGGGCGGCCGACGAGGGCGAGCGCGATGTGCAGCCGCTGCGCCTGCCCGCCGGACAGCCTGCGGACGCGCGCCCGCCGCTTGTCCTCCAGGTCCCATTCGGCGAGCAGTTCGCCCGGGTCGCGCGGGGACCGGTAGAAGGACGCGTACAGCTCCAGCGCCTCGCGCACCCGGATCGACGCGGGCAGGCCGGTCTGCTGGAGCTGCACGCCGATCCGCTCGCGCAGCCGGTCGCCGTCGGCGCGCGGGTCGAGCCCGAGGACGCGGACGCGTCCCGCGTCGGGGCGGCGGAGGCCCTCCAGGCACTCCACCGCCGTCGTCTTCCCCGCGCCGTTCGGGCCGAGGATCCCGAAGATCTCGCCGTCCCCGACCTCGAACGACACCCCGTCCAGCGCGGCGCGGCCGCCGTACCGCTTGACGAGGCCCTCTACTTCGATGATGCCCAACGCGCGTCCTTCCGCCGCCGACCCGAGCCTTGCGGCTCCAGGCTCGCGGCGGGACGCCCGCGCGGGCATCGACCGTCCGGTCGGCGCGGGGCTGATCCCGCGCGGTCCCGCATCGACCGAACGGTGGACGGCCCGGCTCAGCCCTGGCGCGGGATGGCCTTGTGCTCCAGGTAGGCGGCCAGCCCCTCGGGGCCGAGCTCGCGGCCCATGCCGCTGTTCTTGTAGCCGCCGAAGGGGGTGTTGGGGTCGATGACGTACATGTTGACGCCGCAGCTCCCGGTGCGGATGCGGCGCGCGACCTCGACGCCGTGGTCGGGGTCGGCGGTCCACACCGAGCCGCCGAGGCCGTACTCGCTGTCGTTGGCGATGCGGACGGCGTCGTCCTCGTCCTCGTAGGGGATGAGGACCAGGACCGGCCCGAAGATCTCCTCGCGGGCGATGCGCATGTCGTTGCGGACGTCCCCGAAGACGGTCGGCGCGACGTACCAGCCGCGGTCGTGCGGGCGGTCCAGCCCGCCGGTGATGAGCTTGGCGCCCTCGTCCTGGCCGAGGCGGATGTAGCCCTCGACGCGCTCCTGCTGGCGCCGCGCGACCAGGGGGCCGATCTCGCTGGTGTAGTCGGCCGGGTCGCCGACGGTGAGCCCGCCGACCATCGCGGCGAGCGCGTCGGCGACCTCGTCGTAGCGGCTGCGCGGGGCGAGGATGCGGGTCTGCGCGGCGCACGCCTCGCCGTTGTTCATCAGCGACGCCAGCTTGAACCCCTCGACGGTCGCGGCGAGGTCGGCGTCCTCCAGGACGATCGCGGCGGACTTGCCGCCGAGTTCGAGCGTCACCCGCTTCAGCTGCTCGCCGCAGACGGCGCCGATCTTGCGGCCGGCTTCGGTGGAGCCGGTGAAGGACACCTTGTCGACGTCCGGGTGCGCCACCAGGTACGCGCCGACCTCGCGCCCGGCGGGGACGATGTTCACCACGCCCTCCGGGAGGCCCGCCTCCTGGATCCACTCGGCGAGCAGGTAGGTGTCCAGGGGCGTCTCCGGGGACGGCTTGGCGACCACGGTGCACCCGGCGATGAGCGCGGGCGCGAGCTTGAGCATGAGCGTGAACTGCGGGACGTTCCAGGGGACGATCGCCGCGACGACGCCGACGGGCTCGCGGGTCACGGTGACCGGCCCGAGCATCCCGGGGCGCTCGTCCTCCCAGGTGTAGGTGACGGCGAGGTCGGTGTAGTACTGGAGCACCATCTGCGGGATCGCGGCCTGCCCGAAGATCGAGAACCCGATCGGCGAGCCCATCTCGGCGGTGACGAGCTCCGCCATCCCCTGCTGCCGCTCGGCGTAGATCGCCGACAGCCGCCCCAGGATCTCGGCGCGCTCGGCCGGGGTCATCCGCGGCCACGGGCCCTCGTCGAACGCCCGCCGCGCCGCCGCGACGGCGGCGTCCATGTCGGCCTCGGTGCCCTCGGGGACGCGGCCGATGACCTCTTCGGTGTGGGGGGAGATGACCTCGATCGTGCCGGTTCCGGCCGGGGCGGTCCATCCGCCGCCGATGAAGAACCGATCGTGCTCGCGCATGCTGGGGTGCCTCCTGCCCTCGGGGGCGGACGTGACCACGTGGTCAAACCGAGTGCTTGCTTGGCCACAGCATCGCACGCGCCCCCGGGATCTTGGAAGAGCGGATGAGACTCCAGTCTCATCCGGTAGGAAGGGCGGCATGACCGACATCGTGGACGTCTGGGTCGATCCCGTCTGCCCGTACACCTGGGCCGCGACCCGCTGGCTGCTGGAGGCCGCGCGCGTCCGTCCGCTGGAGCTCCGCTGGCGGCTGCTGAGCCTCGCCGCGCTCAACGAGGGCCGCGACGACGACCCCGAGGGCGACCCGGAAGGGTACCTGTGGCTGCCCGCCCGGGTCTGCGCCGCCGCCGAGGAGCACGCCGGCCACGACGGGCTCGGACGCTTCCACCTCGCGCTCGGCGCCCGCGTCCACGAGCGCGGCGAGATGGACGAGCGGACCATCCCCGCCGCGCTCGCCGACGCCGGGCTGCCGGCGGCGCTCGCCGCGGCGGCCGGGTCGGACGAGCGCGACGACGCGGTCCGCGCGTCCACCGCGGCGGGGCTGCGCAGGATCGGCGGCGACATCGGCGGCGCCCACGTCGGGACCCCGATCGTCGCGGTCGGCGGCACCGCGTTCTTCGGCCCGGTGCTGTCCCGCATTCCGCGCGGCGAGGACGCCGGGCGGCTCTGGGACGGGACGCTCCTCGTCGCGGGCACCGCGGGCTTCCACGAGCTCAAGGGACGCCCGCACGCCGCGCCCGGCTTCGCCTGACGGGCCGCGCGCCCGTCCGTCCCGTCCCGTCCGTCCCGTCCCGTCCGGCCGGGCCCGCCGGTCAGGGGCCGTCCGGGCGGAGCAGGTGCGCGTTGGGCGCGCGGGCCAGGTCCGCCAGCGCGGGCAGTTCCACCAGCTCGACGCCCGCGGCCTCCAGCACCTCCGCGCCCGTGCCCTCCACGAACAGCGACGGCTCCCGCCACGCGAACACCACGCGCCGCGCGCCCGACGCGACGATCAGCTCCGCGCACGTCCGCGGCCGCGACGCGCGCCGCCCGCACGGTTCGAGCGAGCTGTAGACGGTCGCGCCCGCCAGGTCGCCGGACGCCTTCGCGAGCGCGGCCTCCTCCGCGTGGTCGCGCGGGTCGCCCTCCCGCGAGTGCCCGCGCGCGACCTCCCGCCCGTCCGCGCCGACGATCACCGCGCCGACGGAGAACGCGGTCCGCGACGGCGGGCACAGCGCCGCCAGCCCGCACGCCAGCCGCAGCCACTCCGTGTCGTCCATGGGACCCATCCTGCCCGTCAGCCGCGCCGGCCCGCCGTCAGGTACCGCAGCAGCACCAGGTCGCCGATGCGGGTCACCTCCTCCAGCCGCATCGGACGGTCCGGGCGCTGCGGGAACACGCCCGAGTGCGCGAACCGCGGCGCGGACGGGTCGCCGACGAAGAACGGCGCCACGACGAGCTGCAGCTCGTCGGCGAGCCCGGCGGTGAGGAACGCGGTGTGGATCCCGCCGCCGCCCTCCACCATCAGCCGCCGGACGCCCCGGCCCGCGAGGTCGGCGAGCACGCGCGGCAGCTCCGGCGGGTCGCCGGCGCCAACCACCTCGGCGCGGCCGGCGAGCCGCTCCGCCAGCGGCGCGACCGCCGCCGACGCGGTGTAGACGAGCTTCGGCGACTCCCCGGTGGTGAAGAACCGGGCGTCCGGATCGACGTCGCCGCTCCAGGTCAGCGTGACCTTCGTCAGGTCGGGCGGCAGCCCCCGCGCGACCCTGCGCTCCCGCCGCGCGGGCGAGCGGACCAGCAGCCTCGGGTCGTCGGCGCGGATCGTCCCGGCGCCGACGAGGATCGCGTCGCAGCCGGCCCGCACCGCGTCGACCCGGTCGAAGTCCGCGGGACTCGACAGCCGCAGCCGCTCCGGACCCGCGTCGTCGATGTACCCGTCGACGGACATCGCGCAGCTCAACAGGACGTAGGGACGTTCGCTCACCCGTCGACACTAGAACGTCCCGGACGCGCCCCGGTCCGGAAGCGGGGATTCGAAGATCCTTTGTGGTGACTCGGCGTTTCTGCGCCGGATGTGTCGGAGGGGAGTCCTAGGGTTGCCCCCGACATGCGAATCCTCCACACCTCCGACTGGCATCTCGGCAGATCCTTCCACCGCGAATCCCTGAAGGACGCGCAGGAAGCGTTCGTCGACCACCTCGTCGACACGGTCCGCGCGGAGCGGGTGGACTGCCTGCTCGTCTCCGGCGACGTCTACGACCGGGCGCTGCCGAGCGTGGACGCCGTCCGGCTGTGCAGCGACGCGCTGGCGCGGCTCAAGGAGCTGACCCGGGTGGTGCTGATCGCCGGCAACCACGACTCGGCGAGCCGGCTCGGCTGGGGGTCGCGGCTCCTGGACGACGCGGGCGTGCACGTCCGCACCGAGTTCGCCCGCGTGGGGGAGCCCGTCCTCGTCGGCGACGCCGCGATCTACGGCGTCCCCTACCTCGAACCCGAGTTCGCCCGGCACGAGTGGGAGCTGGACGAGCGCAGCCACGCCGCCGTGCTCGCCGAGGCGATGCGCCGCGTCCGCGCCGACGCCGCGTCCCGCGGCCCGGACGTCCGCTCGGTCGTCCTCGCGCACGCGTTCGTCACCGGCGGCGAGGCCAGCGACAGCGAGCGCGACATCTCCGTCGGCGGCTCCTCGCACGTCCCGGTGTCGGTGTTCGACGGCGTCGACTACGCCGCCCTCGGCCACCTGCACGGCAGGTGGAAGGTCAACGACCGCGTCCGGTACTCCGGTTCGCCGCTGGCCTACTCGTTCTCCGAGGCGAGCCACGTCAAGGGCTCCTGGCTGGTCGACCTGCGCGCGGACGGCGTCCACGCCGAGTTCGCCGAGGCGCCCGTCCCGCGCCGCCTGGCCCGCGTCGAGGGCCGCATCGACGACCTGCTGGAGAGCGCCCGGTACGCGGAGTACGAGGACCACTGGCTGCAGATCACGCTGACCGACCCGGAGCGGCCGTCCGGCGCGATGGAGAGGCTGCGCCGCCGCTTCCCGCACGCGCTCGTCCTCGGCTACGCGCCCGAGGGCGCGGCCGGTGCCCCGGCGCGCACCTGGACGGAGCGGGTGCGGGACAGGTCGGAGCTGCAGATCGCGGGCGACTTCGTCGCCGAGGTGACCGGGGCGCCCGCGAGCGAGGACGAGCGCACGCTGCTGCACGAGGCGTTCGAGCACTGCCGCCGGAAAGAGGCGATGGCGTGAGGCTGCACCGGCTGGAGGTCACGGCGTTCGGCCCGTTCTCCGGCACCGAGGAGATCGACTTCGACGCGCTGTCGGACGCCGGGCTGTTCCTCGTCCAGGGGCGGACCGGCGCGGGCAAGACCAGCGTGCTCGACGCCGTGTGCTTCGCCCTGTACGGGCAGGTGCCCGGCGCCCGCAACCGGGCGAAGGGACTGCGCAGCGACCACGCCGCCGCCGGTGCCGTGCCGCAGGTGGTGCTGGAGACGACGATCCGGGGCCGCCGGCTGCGCCTCACCCGGTCCCCGGAGTGGGAACGTCCCAAACTCCGCGGCACCGGCACCAGGAAAGAGCAGCACAAGGTCCTGCTGGAGGAGTTCGTCCGCGGCGCGTGGACGGGCGTGTCCAACCGCATCGACGAGACGGCCGACCTGATCGGCGACCTGCTCGGCATGAACGCCGGCCAGTTCTGCCAGGTCGCGATGCTGCCGCAGGGCGAGTTCGCGGGTTTCCTGCGCGCCAAGGCGGACGAGCGCCGCAAGGTCCTGGAGCAGCTGTTCGCCACCGAGGTGTTCACGGACGTCGAGAAGTGGCTGGGCGAGCGCCGCGCCGCCGCGCACCGCGAAGCCGAACGGCTCCGCGCCGACGTGGTCTCGGTCGCCGACCGCATCGCCGAGGTGACGGGCGCTCCGCCGCCGCACGCGCCGGACCCCGGGGCCGTCCCGCGCCCGCGCACCGGGGAGCCGGCCGCCGGACCGCTGGACGACGTCGCGGAGCTGCCCGGGTGGGCGGAGCGGCTGGCGGACGAGCACGCCGGCATGCGCGCGGCCGCGGACGAGCGCCGCGCCGCGGCCGCCGCCGACCTGGAGGCCGCCCGCGCCGCGCTGGAAGACGGCCGGGTCCTCACCGAACGGCGCCGTCGGCACGCCGACGCGCTCGCCCGGCAGGCCCGGCTGCGCGACGAGGCGGAGGAGCGGTCCCGCGTCGGGTCGCGGCTGGACGCGGCGGCCCGGGCCGACCGGGTCGTCGCGCTCGTCCGCGCGGTGGAGGAACGGCACGGGCACGCGGTGCAGGCCCGCCGCCGGCTGGAGGACGCGCGGGCGCGCGTCGCCGGACTGCTGCCGCCGAACCCGTCCGAGGACGTGCTCGTCAAGGCCGAACGGACGCGCCGCCACGAGATCGCGACGCTGGAGAGCGCGCGCGCCGACGCGGACCGGCTCCGCGCCGTCGACGCCGAACGGGCGTCGCTCGCGGCCGAGTCCGGGCGGCTCGAACCCGAGCGGGAGCGGCTCGCCGCCGCGCTCGCCGAGCTGCCCGGCGCGGTCGAGGCCCGCCGCGCCGAGCTGGAGCGGGCGAAGCTCGCGGCGGCCGGCCGCGCGGGGGCCGCGGCCGCCCTGGAGGACGCGCGGCGCCGGCTCGGCGCCGCGCAGCGCCGCGACCAGGTCGCGCACCTGCTCGCCGAGGCCGAGGCCGCGCACCGCGATGCCGTCGACGCCGCCCAGGACGCCCGCGACCGGGCGCAGGAGCTGCGGCAGGCGCGCCTCGACGGGATGGCGGCCGTGCTCGCCGCGGACCTGCGGGACGGCGAACCGTGCCGCGTCTGCGGATCGACCGGGCATCCCGCGCCCGTCACGTCTTCCGGAGCGGTCCCGACCGAGGAGGAGATCGAGGAGGCGCAAGCCGCCTACGAGCGCGCGCAGGGCGACCGCGAACGCGCGTCCGGCGAGGCCGGGGCGCTGCGGACCGAACGCGACGGGCTCCTCGACACCGTGGGGGACGCGCCCGCCGCCGACCTCGCCGCCGAACTGGACGACGCCCGCCGCGCGCTCGAGGACGCCGAGGCGCGCGCCACCGCGGCCGACCGCCTCGAAGCGGCCCTGCACCGGGACGAGCAGGAACTGCGGCGCGTCCAGACGGCCGCCCGCGACAACGAGCTGGCGCTCACCGCGAACCGCACCCGCGACCGGGACCTCGCCACCGAGCAGGCCCGGCTGCGCGCCTCGCTGGACGAGGCGCGCGGCGGCGACGCGACGCTGGAGGACCGCATCGCCCGGCTCGGCGAGGAGGCCGACGCGCTCGCCGGCGCCATGGCGGCGCAGCGCGACGCGGCCCGCGCCGCCGAGGAGCTGACCGCGGCGCGCGCCCGCGCGGAGACGGACGCGGAGGCCCAGGGGTTCCGTACGTTTGACGAGGTGCTCGCCGCCGCGCTGCCCGACGAGGACCAGGGCGAACTGCGCGACATCCTCCGCCGCTTCGAGTCCGAGGAGGGCGCCGTCCGCGCCCTGCTCGCCGACCCCGACCTGGTCGCCGCCGCGGCCGCGCCCGCCCCCGACCTGCCCGGTCTGCACGCCCGCTTCGCCGCCGCCGAGTCCGCGCACACCGCGGCCGCGTCCGACGCGCACGCCGCCGCCCTCCGCTGCGACCGGCTCGCCGATCTGCGCGCCCGGCTCGACACGGCCGTCCGCGCCTGGCGGCCCGCCGCCGACCGGCACGAGGTCGCCCGGCGGCTCGCCGGCCTGGCGTCCGGCAAGGACCCGGCCAACCGGCGCGCCATGTCGCTGCCCGCGTACGTCCTGGCCGCCCGCCTCGAGCAGGTCGTCGCGGCGGCGAACGAACGCCTGGCGCGGATGTCGGGGGGCCGCTACGAGCTCGTCCACACCATCGAGAAGGCGGCGGGCGACCGCAGCCGCAGCGCCGGCGGCCTCGGCCTGCGCGTCGCCGACGCCTGGACGGGCCAGGAGCGCGACCCGGTGACGCTGTCGGGCGGCGAGTCGTTCATCACCTCGCTGTCCCTCGCGCTCGGCCTCGCCGACGTCGTCACCGCCGAGACCGGCGGCGCCGAGATCGGCACCCTCTTCGTCGACGAGGGCTTCGGCACCCTCGACGCCGAGACCCTCGACGAGGTCATGGACGTCCTGGACGGCCTGCGCGACGGCGGCCGCGCCGTCGGCATCGTCAGCCACGTCCCCGAGCTGCGCGCCCGCATCCCCGCCCAGCTGCGCATCGCGAAGGAGCGCGGCGGCTCCACCGCCGAGATCGTCGTCTGACGGCGGAACGTCGGGGGCGCGCTCTAGAGTCGCGTCCCATGTGGCAGGACTTGTCGGTCATTCCGGCTTCATGGCGGTCGCGTGTCCATCCCCGGAAGGACGGTCCGA
This sequence comes from Actinomadura sp. WAC 06369, assembly GCF_003947565.1. Taxonomy (NCBI): domain Bacteria; kingdom Bacillati; phylum Actinomycetota; class Actinomycetes; order Streptosporangiales; family Thermomonosporaceae; genus Actinomadura; species Actinomadura sp. WAC 06369. Next base: position 19,377 of record NZ_QHJN01000031.1, read on the forward strand.
CGGCGCCGGACCCCGCGGTCGACGAGGCCCTCGCCGGGGACGTGCTGCGGCGCGTCTCCGGAATGCGCGAGCGCCTCGTCGAGTACATCGAGACCTGCGAGCGCTTCCTCTTCGACGAGGAGCTGATCGACCCGGCCCGCGCCTACCTGAGCGGCGAGGCCGACCCGGTGGGCGCCGCCGCGACGCTCGTACTGCTCTCCGACAAGACCGTCGCGTCGGGTTTCTACGGCGCGGCCGGGCCGCGGACCCGGACCCGTTTCGACGGGCTGGCCGACGCCTGGACGGCCGAGCACGGGCTCGCGTTCGCCGCGAGCGCGTTCGTCGAGCTGAGCGGGATCGGCCCCCGGATGGCCTGGCCCGGCACCGACGACCACTGCGCGCTCGGCGTCCACGCGTCCATCGAGCACTCGCTGGCACTGCTGTGGGACGCCAGGCACGGCGGCGTCCGCCGGATGCGGGAGCTGCTGACGGCCGCCGACGGGGCGGTGCTCGACCGGCTCGGTGCCCTGCGCACCACGGTGCCGCGCGGCATCGTCGTGTCGTATCTCGTCCCGCAGCGGGACGCGTGGCTGGACGAGTGCCTCGTCGACCCGCCCACCATCGGGTGGGAGGGGAAGGCCGCCTGGATGCTGTGGTGCTGCCTCGGCTCGGCGGCGCGGTTCGAGCGGGCCCGCGGCGTCCTGCACGGCGGCCGGTACGAACTGGTGCCGGACGTCCTCGCCACCGTCTACGCGGGGGCGGGCCCGGCGCTCGTGCCCGTGCTCGGCGCCGCGCTGGACGGACGCCCGCTCGCGCAGAACCGCGACGCGGTCCTCACCCTGCTGGCGAGGATGCCGTACGACGAGGCGTTCGCCGTCCTCGTCGAGCGCACGGGCGACGCGGCCGTGCGCCGGGCCCTCGGCGCCGCCGCGCGGCGCTTCCCCGACCGCGCCCGGCGGCTCATGCCGTCCGAGCCCGGAGCGGCCGGGCGTCCCGTGCCGGACGCGTCCGGCGAGGCCCCGGACGCGTCGATCGCGCTGCCGGAGCTGCTCGTCCGCCCGCCGTGGGCCCGTCCCGCGCCCCGCGGCGTCCCCGGCCTGAGAACGCCGCCCGAGCAGGCCGTCGTGTGGGAGCCCGGCGAGCGGGAGCGGTGGGCCGCCGAGGCCGCGAAGTGGCGCCCCGAGGTGCTGGGCGGGAAGGACCCCGAAGCGGCGCTGGCGAAGGCGATCGACGCGGTCCGCGCCGGGGCGGGCGGCGGCATCAGGGAAACGATGACCGTGTTCCTGCACGCCCCCGACGACATCGTGGACACGCTCGTCCCGGGCTGGGAGCCGTACAGCCACGACTTCACCGACGGCTGGATCCGCCCGTTCATCGCGCGCTTCGGGCTGGGCGCCCGCGAGGTCGCGCTGCGGTTCGCGCTCCGCCCGCGCAAGGACCACGCCCAGGCGGCGCGCGAAGCGCTCCTGCCGTTCCGGGACGCCGAGGTCGCCGAGCGGATGGCCGGGTGGCTCGCCCGGGAGGTCGAGCCGCTCGGCCCCGTCCGCGACTGGTTCGGACGGCACGGCGCCGCGGCCGTCCCGCTGCTCGTGCCCGCCGCCCTCGGACGTCCGGGCGCGCGGCGGCGGCGGGCGGAGCACGCGCTGCGGTTCGTCGCCGAGCTGACGGACCCCGGACGCGTCGCCGCGGCGGCGGGGGAGCACGGGGAGGCCGTGCGGCGGCTCCTGGCGGAGCCCGCGCCCCCGCCGGAGCCGCCGAAGATCCCCGCGTGGGCGGCGCCGGGCGTCCTGCCGCGGGTGCGGCTGCGCGACCGGGACGCCGTCCTGCCGGACGAGGCGGCCGGCCACCTCGTGACGGCCCTCGCGCTCGCGGCGCCGGGGCTGGACGAGGTGCGGGAGGCGTGCGACCCGGCGTCGCTGGCCGGGTTCGCGTGGGCGCTGTTCGAGCGGTGGCTGGCCGAGGGCGCCCCGCCCGGGGACGGCTGGGCGCTGCGGTCCCTCGGCCTGGTCGGCGACGACGACGGCGCGCGGCGCCTGGCGCCGCTCGTCCGCGAGTGGGCCGGGACGAAGAAGCTGCACGACCGGGCGGTGAAGGGACTGGAGGTCCTCGTCGCGATCGGCACGCCGGTCGCGCTGCTGCACCTGCACGAGATGCGGCGCAAGGGCGGGGCCTCCGGGGTCAGGGAGGCGGCCCGGACGCTGTTCGGTCAGGTCGCGGCACGCGCGCACCTGACCGTCGAGGGGCTGTCCGAACGGATCGTCCCCGACTACGGTCTGGACGCCGACGGCGGCACGACCCTCGACTACGGTCCGCGCCGCTTCCGCGTCGGCTTCGGCGGCTCCCTCGAACCCTACGTCGCCGATCACGCCGGGCGTCCGCTGAAGGCCCTGCCCGAGCCGGGCGCGGGCGACGACCTCGAACGCGCCGAGGCCGCCCGCCGCCGCTTCACCGCGATGAAGGCCGAGGTGCGGACCGCGTCGACCTACCTCGTGGAGCGGCTGGAGAAGGCCATGATCCGGCGCCGCTCGTGGAGGGCGGAGGAGTTCCGCGCCCTGTTCGCCGAGCACCCCCTCGTCCGCCACATCGCCCGCCGCCTCGTGTGGACGGCCGACGGCGCCGCCTTCCGCATCGCCGAGGACCGCACGTTCGCCGACGTCCACGACGACGCGTTCGTCCTGCCCGGTACGGCCGTCGTGCGCCTCGCGCACCCCGCCGAACTGGGCGGCGACCTGGACGCGTGGGCGGAGACCTTCGCCGACTACGGGCTCGACCAGCCGTTCCGGCAGCTCGGCCGCCCGTTCCACCTGCTGACCGAGGACGAGCGCGCGGCGGGCCGGATGACGCGGTTCGAGGGACGGGTCGTCGACGGGGGCCGGGTCCACGCCATGGAGCGCCGCCGCTGGTCGGTCTCCCTCATCGGACGGGACGGCCACCCGGGCGGCGACCTCGCGGCCGTGCTCCTCGCCCGCGAGGACCCGGACGCTCGCGCGGTCGAGGTCACGGTGCTGCGATGGCACGTCCCCACCGGGCTCGAGCACCGCATCGGCACGGCCACGGTCGGCACGCCGGATCCCGCGTTCGTGTCCGAGGCCGTCGCCGACCTCCTCTGGCTGGTCGGCTGACGGGCGGAATGTCGTTGATCATCCCTACCGTGGTGTGCCATGTCCGACGACGCTCCCGTGTTCCCCGCCGCGTGGCACGACCGCCTGCACCCCCGCGCCGACGGCCCGGTCCCCCCGGACGCCGAGGTGAACGCGTCCCTCGCGGAGGACACGCTCCGCAGGATCGACGCGATGCGCGCGCCCATGGGGAAGTGGCTGGGCAAGGACTGGCACTTCGAGGACGGCCTGACCGAACGGGCGCACGCGTACCTGAACGGTGAGGCCGACCCGGTGGGAGCCGCCGCGACGCTCGTCGCGCTCTCCCACAAGGGGAAGATCGCGACGGGGTTCCACGGCCCCGGGGGACCGCGCGCCGCGACCCGTTACGACGGCTTCGCCGACGCCTGGACCGCCGAGCACGGCCTCGCGTTCGCCGTCGCGGCGTTCGTCGAGCTGAGCGCGATCGAACCCGAGTACAAGATCGCCCGGAGCGAGTGCACGAAGGGCGCCCGCTACGCGCTCGACGGGTACCCGATGGACCTGTGGTGGGCGGCCCGGCACGGCGGCGCCCGCCGGATGCGCGAGCTGGCGGCCGCCGCCGACGGCGCGGTGCTCGACCGGCTCGCGCGGCTGCGCACCACGCCCGTGCGCCGGATCGTCGCTTCCTACCTGGCCCCCGCCCGGACGGACTGGCTGGACGCGTGCCTCGCCGAGGCCGACGCGCCCCCCACCCGCCGCGAACGGACCGCACGCTGGATGCCGTGGTGCTCGGTCTCGTCGGCCGCGCAGTTCGAGCGCGCCCGCGACGTGCTGGGCCTCGGCCCGTACGAGCTGGTGCCGGACGTCCTCGCCACGGTGCTCGAACGGGTCGGCCCGGCGGCGCTCGCGCCCGTCCTCGGCGAGGTCCTGGACGGGGCGCTCCGGGGCGCCGAGCGCGACGCGGTCCTCGACCTGCTGACGGCCGTGCCCGCCGACGCGACGTTCGCCGTCCTGGCCGAACGCGCCGGACGGGACGGGAGCATGCACGTCCGGCGCGCCCTCGACGCCGCCGCGCGGCGCTTCCCGGAGCGGGCCCGCCGCCTCCTGCCGCCCCGCCCCCGCGCCGCGGCGGTTTCCCGACGCGCCGGACCGCGACCTGCCGCCGACGCTCGTCCATCCGCCGTGGACGTGGCGGACCCCGGCGCCCGACCCGATCGTCGTCCCCGGCCTCGCCGCCCCCGCCGAGCGGACGGTCGTGTGGGCTCCGGGCGAGCGCGAGCGCTGGGCCGACGCCCCCGGGTACCGGCCCGAGAGGCTCGGGTACGGGCGGTACGACGAGGAACTGGCGCGGGCCGTCAAGCAGTACCGGAGGAGAAACGCCTCCCCCCAGCAGGAAGTGGTCATGTTCCTGCACGCCCCCGACGACATGGTCGGGCCGCTGCTTCCCGCGTGGACGCCCCCGGCGGGCCTCGGCCGGGTCCCCGAGTGGACCCGCCCGCTCGTCGCCCGGCACGGAGCGGGCGTCCGCGACCACGCCGTGCGGGCGGCGCGCGCGAATCCGGCCGGCGCCGGGGGCCTGCTCGTGCCGTTCCGGGACGCCGAGGTCGCCGCGCTCATGGCGGAGTGGCTCGACCGCCGCCCGGCCGCGCGCACGCACGTCCGGGCGTGGTTCGACCGGCACGGCGCCGAGGCCGCGCGGCTGCTCGTCCCGGCCGCCCTGGCCGCGCCGGGCGCCGAGCGCGGGCGGGCCGAGCGGGCGCTGCGGTTCGTCGCGGCCCGGACCGGTGACGCGTCCGTCGTCGAGGCCGCGCGCGGGTACGGGGACGCCGCGGTGGGCGCGGTCCGCGCGTTCCTGGCCGACACGCCGTTCGTCGGCGTGCCGGGCCGCGCCCCCAGGCCGCCGGCGTGGGCCGATCCGGCCGCACTGCCGCAGGTGCCGCTGCGCGGCCGCGCCGCCGCGCTGCCCGCCGGTGCGGTGACCTCGCTGGTCACCATGCTCATGATCGCGGACGCGGACCCGGTCTTCGACGGCGTGCGGCCCGCCGCCGCGGCCTGCGACCCCGTCTCCCTGGCGGAGTTCGCGTGGGCGCTGTTCGAGCGGTGGCTCGACCACGGCGCGCCGCCCCGGCACGCGTGGGCGATGGCGTCGCTCGGCCTGCTCGGCGACGACGAGACCGTGCGGCGGCTGGTCCCGCTGATCCGCGACTGGCCGGGCGAGGGCCTGCACCACAGGGCCGCCGCGGGACTGGACGTCCTCGCCGCCCTCGGCACGCCCGTCGCGCTCCTGCACCTGCACGGGCTGACCCGGGGCCGCGGGTACCCGGGGGTCAAGGCGCGGGCGCGGGAGCTGTTCCACCAGTGGGCGGCGCGGGCGGGCGTGCCGCCGGAACGGCTCGCCGAACGCCTCGTGCCCGGCTACGACCTCGACGCGGAGGGCGGGATGACGCTCGACTACGGGCCGCGCCGGTTCCGCGCGGGCTTCGACGAGCGGCTCGAACCGTACGTCGCCGACGGGTCGGGGCGGCGGCTCGCGGCCCCGCCCGAGCCCGGGACGCGCGACGACCCCGAGCTCGCGGCGGCGGCGCGGCGCCGCTTCACCGCGATGAAGGCGGAGGTGCGGACGGCGTCGGCGTACCTCGTCGAGCGGCTGGAGAAGGCGATGGCCCGGCGGTACGCGTGGACTCCGGACGAGTTCCGCGCCCTGTTCGCCGAGCACCCGATCGTCCGGCACATCGCGCGGCGCCTGGTGTGGACGGCCGGCGGCGCGGCCTTCCGGCTCGCCGAGGACGGCACGCTCGCCGACGTCCACGACGACGCGTTCGTCCCGCCCGCGGGCGCGGCCGTCCGGGTGGCGCACCCGCTCGACCTGGGCGACGACCTCGCGCGCTGGCGGGCGACGTTCGACGACTACGAGCTCGACCAGCCGTTCCACCAGCTCCACCGCCCCGTTCACCTCGTGACCGAGAACGAGCGCGCGGCGGGGAGGATCCGGCGGTTCGACGGCCTGGCCGTGCACCACCGCCGGTTCCGGGCGATGGAGCACCGGGGCTGGGAGCGGGCGAAGGGCCGGGCGGGCATGGACGAGCGGTTCTCCCGCCGGCATCCGGGCGGGCTCGCGGTCGGGCTGGAGCTGGAGTGGGAGTTCGCCGCGGAGGAGGAAAACTGCGACCGGTGGCGGGTCCGCGAGCTGACGATCGACGCGCCGGACGCGGCGCTCGCGTCCGAGGCGCTCGCCGACGTCGTGCGGCTCATCGGCCCCCGCCGGATCGCGGCGGCGCGGCGCCCGTGACCGCCGGTGCGGCCGCGTCCGGTCAGGGCTTGCGGCCGACGCCCGCCATCAGCCAGCCGGACGGCGGGTCGTAGGGGCGGTCGGGCCGCCACTCCGGCGCGGGGACGAGGCCGGGGTCGACGAGGTCGAGGCCCGCGAAGAACCCGGCCAGCCGGGACGCCGGGCGGAACTCGACGGGGAAGCCGAGCAGTTCGACGATCTTCTCGTGCCTGTCGAGGTCGGCGGGGGTGAGCCGGTCGGACGCCAGGTCGCAGACCACCAGGTGGCTGCCGGGCGCCATCGCGTCGCGGAACGCCCGCACGACGCCGTCCGGGTCGTCGGCCTCCGGGATCTGGTCCAGCATCGCGATCATCAGCACCGCGACCGGGCGGTCGAGGTCGATGAGCGCGGTCAGGTCGGGGTCGCCCAGAACGTCGGCGGGGCGGCGGGCGTCGCCGCGCACGGCCGTCGCGGTCGGGACGGCGTGCAGCAGCGCCTGGTAGTGGACGACGGCGACCGGGTCGTGGTCGACGTAGACGGTGCGGGCCGCGGGATCGGCGCGCCGGGCGAGCTCGTGCACGTTGCCCTTGCCGGGCAGGCCGCAGCCGACGTCGATGAACTGCCGGACGCCCGCGTCCAGCAGGTACCGGACGGCGCGGCGCATGAACTTGCGGTTCTCGCGGGGGAGCAGGTGCGCCACCCGGTGCAGGGCGAGCGCGGCCATGGCGGCGTCGCGGTCGGGGCCGTAGTTGTCCTTGCCGCCGAGCGAGAAGTCGTAGACGCGGGAGCTGGCGGCGCCGGGCCGATCGAGCATGGGGGGATCACCTCGACGAGTGAGCGGGGTGGGTCGAGGAACGCGAACCCCGAGTCTAGTTCATCGTGATCACGGTGCGCACGGCCTGCGCAACGGAAAGTGCCGATCGGCCTTGTCAGTCTGCGACGTGTCAGTCCGCGGCGGGACGGTCCGCGGCGGGACGGTCCGCGGCGGGACGGGACGCGCGGTCGGCGTCGAGGAACGCGGTGCAGCGGTCCAGCAGCGCGATGAGCGTCTCCCGTTCGGCGGCGGTGAACTCGGCGGCCAGCCCGCGCTCGACCCGGACGGCCCGTTCGTCCGCGCTCTTCAGCACCGCCTCGCCCTCCGCCGTCAGCCGGGTCTCGAGGATGTTGCGGTGCCACTCGTGCGGGGTGCGCTCGATGAGGCCGCGCTCCCGCAGGTTCTTGAGCACGGTGTTCATCGTCGGCGGGGTGACCGCGCAGGCCCGCGCCAGCGCGGCGGCCGAGATGCCGGGACTGGCGGACAGCTGGAGGAGCGCCGCGTACTGCGGCACCGTCAGGCCGCTCGGCTTCAGCGCCGCGTGCTTGGCCGCGCTGAGCGCCTGCTCGGCGCGCTTGACGTGGTGGCCGATCCGCTCCTGGGCGGGCATCGAGGTCATCCGCGCATGGTATCCGCCCTCGAATCGAAGCCCGTTGACAAGCATTAGAGCTCTAACTATCGTATCGACGCGTTCGAATGTACGTCTACGTATGGAGAATGATGTCCCGCTTCCCGCGCTCCGTCTCCGCCGCCGTCCTCGCGGCGGCGCTGCTGCCGGCCGCCGCACCGGCGGCCGCCGCCGAACCGGCCGCGCACCGCGTCCGCGTCACCACCGCCTACGAGCTGCCGGGCGACCGCGTCTACCCGGAGGGCATCGCCGCCGATCCCCGCACCGGCACCCTGTACGCGGGCTCCTTCGCCGACGGCACGGTCTACCGCATGTCCGGCCGCGGCCGCGTCGCCGAGGTCTTCCTGCCCGCCGGGGCCGACGGCCGCGACACCGCGAACGGGCTCGCGGTCGACCGGCACGGCCGCCTCTGGGTCACCGACTCGTCCGCGGGCGTCACCGTCTACGACGTCCGCACCCGGCGCCCGCTCGCCCGGTTCGACGTGCCCGGGGACGGCCCGCGCTTCGTCAACGACCTCGCGATCACGCCCGACGGCACCGCCTACCTCACCGACAGCCTCCGCGCCGTCGTCTACCGGGTCGCCCCGCGCGACCTCGCCGCGGCCCGCGGCGGCACCGGCGTCCTGGAGCCGTTCGCCGACCTGGCGCCCGCCCTCGACCCGTTCGCGCCGGGCGCCTACACGCTGAACGGCGTCGTCGCCGCCCCGGACGGCCGGTACCTCCTCGTCGCCGACTCCGCCGGCGGCGACCTCCACCGGCTCGACCCGGCGTCCGGCGCGGTCGAGCGGGTCGCGCTGGACGGCGGCGACATGGCGCTCGCGGACGGGCTCGACCTGCGGCACGGCCGGCTGTGGGCCGCCCACAACATCAGCGACGCGCTCACCCGCTGGCGCGTCTCCCGCGACGGGCGCCGCGCGCGGCTGGAGCGCCGCGTCGTCGACGCCGCCCTGGACGCCCCGACCACGCTCGTCCGCGTGCGCGGCGGGCTCTACGTCGTCCGGTCCCAGTTCGACGACGGCGGCCCGCTCGGCGAGGGCGTCCCCGAGACCCCGTTCACCGTCGCCGCCGTCCGCGGCCTCTGACGGCGCCCGCGCGGTAGCCTTCGAGGCGAGGGGAGCGGCTCGTGAGCAATGTTGAGGATCGCCCCGTCGAGCAGGACGTCTGTTCCGCCGACGCGGCCGTCGCCGACGAACCGGAGCTCGAAGCGCTGCACCCGCGCGACGTCCCGCTCGGCGGGCCCCGCGCGATGCGGGTGCGGCGCGTCCTGCCCAACCGCGACCGCCGCATGGTCGGCGCCTGGTGCTTCGCCGACTCCTACGGACCCGACGACATCACCGGCCGCGCCGGCATGCAGGTCCCGCCGCACCCCCACATCGGGTTGCAGACGGTGACGTGGCTGCTGGAGGGCGAGGTGCTCCACCGGGACGGCCTCGGCAGCCGCGCCCTCGTCCGTCCCGGCGACCTGTCGCTGATGACGGCGGGCCCCGGCATCGCGCACTCCGAGCAGTCCCCGCCCGACCACTCCCCGGTGCTCCACGGCGCCCAGCTGTGGGTGGCGCTCCCCGAGGCCGCACGCGCGACCGCGCCCGCCTACGAGTTCCACACCGGCCTGCCCCGGCTCGACGTCCCGGGCGCGGACGTCACGGTGTTCGTCGGCGGGCTCGGCGGCGTCGAGTCCCCGGCGGGCGTCCACTCGCCCCTCGTCGGCGCCGCGCTCCACGTCTCCGCGGACGTCCGGCTGCCGCTGGATCCCGGGTTCGAGCACGCGGTGCTCGTCCTGTCCGCCGAGCTGACCGTCGAGGGCCGGGAGGTGCCGGCGGGCGACATGCTGTACCTCGGCCGGGGACGCACCGGACTCGCGCTGTCGGCCGGGCGGCCCGCCCACGCCCTGCTCCTCGGCGGCGAACCCTTCGCCGAGGACCTCGTGATGTGGTGGAACTTCGTCGGCCGCACCCACGACGACATCGTGGAGGCCCGGGCGGACTGGGAGCGCCACCGCCCGGGCGGCCGGGACGCCCCCCGCTTCGCCCCCGTGACCGGTTACGACGGCCCCGCCCTGCCGGCCCCCGCGCTGCCGAACGCGCGGCTGAAGGCGCGCGGCCGGTACCACCGGCACTGAGTGGTCCTCGTCACAGTCGGGTCGCGTTCGGGCGCAACCGGCCGATTCCGTGCGTCATACGGAGCAAGGACCGTTCCCGATGCTCCGCAGGAGGCCCTGTGACCACGACCGCGCCGCACCGTCCCGCCCCCGAGACCGCGGCGGACACGCCGGCCGAGACCGCCGCGGCCGACGCCGCGACCGCGGCCCCGCGGGGCCGGCTCCGGCCGGTGCGCAAGATCGCCGTGGCCGTGGCCGGGACGGTGGTGATCGCCGCGGGCATCGTGATGCTGGTCATCCCCGGCCCGGGCGTGGTCGTCATCCTCGCCGGCATCGGGCTGCTCGGCACCGAGTTCCCCGCCGCCAAGCGGGTCAGCGAGCGCTGCTACGGCTACCTCCGGACGGCCTGGGCGAAGATCCGCCGCAAGAAGGACTGACGGCCGCCCGCGAGGACCGGACCGGACCCGCGCCGCCGCCGAGGCGACGCGGGTCCGTCACGTCGGAAGGGTCACGCGGGACCGGTGCTGCGGCGGACCACCAGCTCGCTCGGCACCACGCCGGCCCGGCCGGGCGGCGCGCCGCCCGGGTCGGCGAGCCAGGCGACCAGCAGCTCCACGCAGTGCCGGCCGAGGGCCGCGAAGTCCTGCCGGACGGTGGTGAGCGGCGGGGTGAGGAACGCGGCCTCCGGGATGTCGTCGAAGCCGATCACGCTGACGTCCTCGGGCACCCGGCGCCCGCTCTCGTGGATCGCCCACAGCAGCCCGAGCGCGATCTGGTCGTTGGCCGCGAACACCGCCGTCACGTCCGGGTCGGCCGCCAGCCGCCGGCCGCGCTCGTAGCCGGAGCGGGCGCTCCAGTCGCCCGGCGCGCAGTCGGGCACCTCGGCGCCCGCCGCGACGAGCGCGTCCCGCCAGCCGCGGGTGCGCTCGGTGGCCTCCGACCAGTCCGCCGGCCCCGGCAGGTGGTGGACGGTCCGGTGCCCGAGGCCCAGCAGGTACCGGGTGGCCTCGCCGGGGGCGCGGTAGTGGTCGGCCTCCACCGTCGGGACCGCCGCGGGCGGCCCCAGCAGCACCGTCGGCAGGTCGCCCGGCAGGTGCCGCACCGCCTCGTCCGGCGGCACGTGCCCCGGGATCATGATGAGCCCGTCCACGCCCTGGTCACGGAACCGCTCGACGGCCCCGGCGACCGTGTCGCGGCCCGCCGACCCCAGCCCCGCCACGCTGGTGAAGAACCCGGCGTCGCGGGCGTGCCGCTCGATCGCCGCGATGATCGACGCCGGCCCGTGCAGGGCGGTGTCGAAGCTCACGACGCCGAGGGTGCTGGACCGTCCGGTCGCCAGGGCCCGGGCCGCCGCGTTCGGGCGGAAGTCGAGCTGCGCGGCGGCGGCCAGGACCCGGTCCCGGGTCTTCGGGCTCACCATCGGATGGTTCTTGAAGACCCGGGACACCGTCTGGTGCGAGACTCCGGCCAGCCGCGCGACGTCGCGCAGGCCCGGCCGGGTGGGTGGCGTGGCGGTCATGTCACCCCGAACATACCGGGCGGGCGGGGGCGACGCCGCCGTTCACCGGGCCGCGCCGCTGCGCCGCTTGGTCCAGACGTCGAACGCGACCGCGGCCAGCAGCACCAGCCCCTTGATCAGCATGACCCGCTCGCTGGGCGCGCCGAGCAGCGACATCCCGTTGTTGATCACACCCATGATCAGGCCGCCGGTGATGGCGCCGATGACCCGCCCGACGCCGCCCTGCACGGCCGCGCCGCCGATGAACGCCGCCGCGATGGCGTCCAGCTCGAACATGTTGCCCGCGGTCGGGCCCGCCTGGTTGAGCCGCCCGGCGAACACGATCCCGGCGACCGCCGACAGCACCCCCATGTTCACGAACAGCCAGAACGACACCGACTTGACGTTCACGCCGGACAGCCGCGCCGCGAGGGGGTTGCCGCCCATCGCGTAGATGCGGCGCCCGAACACCGACCGGTTCGTCAGCGTCGTGTAGGCCAGCGCCAGCGCGCCGAGCAGGACGAGCACCCACGGGAGGTTCTTGAACCGGGCGAGCTGCACGGCGATGAACATCACCACGACGACGGCCAGCGCGTTCTTCGCCGCGAACACCGCGATCGGGTCGACCTGCTGCCCGTACCCGATCCGGGCCTGCCGCCGCCGCCACCCGAGCGCCACGAACCCGCCGACCAGGGCGAGCGCCACCAGCAGCGTGAACAGGTCCGCGCCGCCGAGGAAGCCGAGGCCGATGTTGCCGAGGTAGCCCGACAGGAACCCGTTCGCGATCGTCCGGACGTCGTCCGGGAACGGGCCGATGCGCTGGTTGTCGAGCACGGTCAGCGTCAGCGCGCGGAACATCAGCATCCCGCCGAGCGTGACGATGAACGCGGGGATCCCGAAGTAGGCGATCCAGTACCCCTGCCACGCGCCGATCGCCGCCCCGGCGAGCAGCGTCAGCAGCAGCGCCAGCGGCCACGGCACGTCGTGGTTCACCATCAGCACCGCCGCGATCGCGCCGGTCAGCGCGACCACCGACCCCACCGACAGGTCGATGTGCCCGCCGATGATCACCAGGATCATCCCGATCGCCAGGATCAGGATGTAGGAGTTCTGGACGATGATGTTCGAGATGTTCCCGGGCGACAGCAGCTGCCCGTCGGTCAGCACGGCGAACAGCGCGACGATGATCGCGAACGCGATGTAGATCCCGCTCTGCCGCAGGTTGACCGGCAGGCCGCGGCGGCCCTTCGGCGGCCCGGCCGCCGGCGGGGAGACGGACTCCCCGGCCTTGGCGACGCTGCTCATGGACTGGCCTCCTCGGTCTGGGTCATGTACTGCATCAGGCGCTCGGGCGTCGCCTCCGCCCGCGACACCTCACCGGTGATCCGGCCCTCCGCCATCGCGTACACGCGGTCGCAGATCCCGATCAGCTCCGGCAGTTCGGACGAGATCACCAGCACCGCGCGGCCCTGCTCGGCCATCGTGTTGATGATCGAGTAGATCTCGTACTTCGCGCCGACGTCGATGCCGCGGGTCGGCTCGTCCAGGATCAGGACGTCGGCGTCGGTGAACATCCACTTCGACAGCACGACCTTCTGCTGGTTGCCGCCGCTCAGCTCCCCGGCGGGCGCCAGGACGCTCGGCGCCTTGATGTTCATCTCCCGGCGGAACCGCTCGGCGACCTCGTACTCGCGCCCGTCGTCCACCCAGCCCGCCTTCGCGAGCTTGCCGAGCCCCGCCGCGGACACGTTCCGCGTGATGCTCTCGATGAGGTTCAGGCCGTAGGTCTTGCGGTCCTCGGTCGCGTACGCGAGACCGTGCGCGATCGCGTCCCCGACCGTCCGGATCCGCACCTCCGCGCCGTCCTTGAACAGCTGGCCGCTGATCCGGGCGCCCCAGCTGCGCCCGAACACGCTCATCGCCAGCTCCGTCCGGCCCGCGCCCATCAGCCCCGCGAGCCCGACGACCTCGCCGCGGCGCAGCGTCAGCGCGGCGCCGTCGACCACCACCCGGTCCCGCTGGGTGGGGCTGTGCACCGTCCAGTCCTCGATCCGGAACACCTCCGCGCCCACGTCGGGGACGCGCTCGGGGTAGCGGTGGCCCAGGTCGCGGCCCACCATCCCGGAGATGATGCGGTCCTCCGAGACGGCGTCGCCGCGCATGTCGAGCGTCTCGATGGTCCGCCCGTCCCGCAGGATCGTCGTCGAGTCGGCGATCGACCGGATCTCGTTCAGCTTGTGCGAGATGATCACGCAGGTGATGCCGTCCGCCCGCAGCCCGCGCAGCAGGTCGAGCAGGTGCCGCGAGTCGGCGTCGTTCAGCGCCGCGGTCGGCTCGTCCAGGATCAGCAGCCGCACCTCCTTCGAAAGCGCTTTCGCGATCTCGACGAGCTGCTGCTTGCCGACGCCGAGCTCCATCGCGGGCGTCACCGGGTTCTCCCGCAGGCCCACCCGCTCCAGCAGCGCCGCCGCGTCCGCGTTCGTCCGGTCCCAGTCGATCAGCCCGAACCGGCCGCGCCGCTCGTTGCCGAGGTAGATGTTCTCGGCGATCGACAGGTACGGGCTCAGCGCCAGCTCCTGGTGGATGATCACGATGCCGCGCCGCTCGCTGTCGCGGATGCCCGAGAACCGGCACGGCTCCCCGTCGAACTCGATCTCCCCGCTGTAGTCGCCGTGCGGGTAGACGCCCGACAGCACCTTCATCAGGGTCGACTTCCCGGCCCCGTTCTCGCCGCAGATCGCGTGGATCTCGCCGCGCGCGACGTCCAGGTTCACGTCCTGCAGGGCCTTGACCGCGGGGAAGCTCTTGGTGATCCCGCGCATCCGCAGTATCGCGTCCGTCATGCTCCTCCTTCCGGGGGACGCCGCTACTGCAAGTCGCCCGCGGTGTAGTAGCCGCTGTCGACGAGCACCTTCCGGTAGTTCTCCTCGGTGACGATCACCGGCTGCAGCAGGTTGGACGGCACCGTCTTCTCGCCGTTGTCGTAGTCCTTCGTGTTGTTGACCGGCGGGTCCTGCCCCTTCAGGACGGCGTCCGCCATCTGCACCGTGACCTCGGCGAGCTTCCGGGTGTCCTTGAAGATCGTCGAGTACTGCTCGCCCGCGATGATCGACTTGACCGACGCCACCTCGGCGTCCTGCCCGGTGACCACCGGGTACGGCTGCGCGCCGCCGCCGTAGCCGTTCGACTTCAGCGCCGACAGGATCCCGATCGACATGCCGTCGAACGGGGACAGGACGCCGTCCACCTTCGCGCCGTCGCGGTAGTGCCGCGTGATGAGGTCCTCCATGCGGGCCTGCGCGCGGGCCCCCTCCCAGCGCAGCGTCGCCATGGTGTCGAAGTCGGTCTGCTTGCTCTTCACGACCAGCGTGCCCTTGTCGATGTAGGGCTTCAGGGTGTCCATCGCGCCGTCGTAGAAGTACTTGGCGTTGTTGTCGTCGGGGGAGCCGGCGAACAACTCGATGTTGAACGGCCCCTTCTCGCCGCCCTCCGAGCCGTCCGCCTTCTTCACGCCCAGCCCGACCAGCAGCGACGTCGCCTGCTGCACGCCCACCTGGTAGTTGTCGAACGTCGCGTAGTAGTCGACGTTCGGCGAGTTGAGGATCAGCCGGTCGTAGGAGATGACGGGGATCTCCTGGTCGGCGGCCTTCTGCAGCTGCGTGGTGAGGGCGGTGCCGTCGATCGGCGCGACGATCAGCAGCCGGGCGCCCTTGGTGATCTGGTTGTCGATCTGGTTGGCCTGCGTCGGGATGTCGTCCTCGGCGTACTGGAGGTCGACCTTGTAGCCGAGTCCCTCGAGATGCTTCTTGACGTTGTCGCCGTCGTGGATCCACCGCTCGGACGACCGCGTCGGCATCGTCACGCCGACGAGCGCGCCCTTCACGGGCCGGTCCGCCCGCTCCTTGTCGATCGTCTTCTCGCTGGACCCGCACGCGGTCATGCCGAGCGCGAGCCCGATGCCCAGGGCCATGGTGACGAGCTTCCGTGGCTTCACATCTCACCTCGGGGGTGGTGGCGGATGGTTCGCGAGCCACACTGTTACCGGTCACACAAGCATGTCAAGACCCCTCTGTGCTCCGCATCACAACCGTGATCCCCCGTGCCGGACGGCCGCCGCCCGCGGACCCCGCCCCCACCTGCCCCGACCGCGGGACCCGGCTCCCGCCAGGATGCGCTCCACGATGGGGGCGGATTTCCTCGACAGGCATGCCGGAAGTGCCGCGCAGGACGAACGCGAGCCGTTCGGCCGGGTTCGGCGACCCGGCACCGCGAGCGCGGCGGAGTCGGCCGCCATCGCCTGCCGCTCGGGGGGGGCGCGCCTCGAACGGGGGCTCCCGCGCGTCCGGCGGGAGCGCGGCACACGAGCGGGACGGCGCCGGTCGGGCCGGGCTACGGCTCCGGTTCGGACCGCAGCACGAGGACGGCCGTGTCCACCGACGAGTAGATCGGGAAGAGCCGGGTGAGCCCGGTGGTGCGCAGGACGTCCCGGATGCGGGGGCTCACCGCGACCAGGGCGAGCGCGCCGGCGTCCGGCAGCAGCGGGAAGATCCCGGCCAGGACGCTGAGCCCGCTGGAGTCCATGAACTCGACGTCGCCGAAGTCCAGGACCAGGTGGCGGGCGCCGTCGCCGAGCAGCGCGGCGAGGTCGTCGCGCAGCCGGGCGGCGGTGGAGATGTCCACGTCGCCCCCGAGCGTCACGACGGCCAGGTCGGTGTGGAGCGGATGGAACCGGCTGTGCACGGTCAGGGCCATGGTGTCCAGGATGTGCCCCGTGGGCGACCGGTCATTCCCCGGCCGCCGGCGGTCCGCTCACCGTGCCCTCACGTGTTCTGCGCGGACGGCCTGCGCCGCGGCCGGCGCCGCGGTTCGGCGCCCTGCGCGTTCCCGCGGCGGGGCTCGGCGCCCTGCTGCGGCTTGCCGCGGCGCGGCTCGGCGGCCCGCGCGTTCCCCCGGCGCGGCTCGCCCGCCTGGGCGGTGCCGCGGCGCGGTTCGGCGGTCCGCGTGTTCCCGGGCCCCGATGCGGCGGTCTGCGCGCCGCCCCCGCGGCGGCCGTCGCGGGCCGCCTGCCGGGGGGCCGCGGACGCCGGAGGGTTGGCCGGGGGCCGGGCGCCGGTGATGCGGGCGAGTTCGGGGTCGCCGGGGCTCACGCTGGTGGTGCGCGGGGTGATGCCCGCCGCGGCCATCATCGCGTCCACCTCGCGCTGCTGGTCGGGGACCACGAGGGTGACCACGGTGCCGCGCCGTCCGGCGCGCGCGGTGCGGCCGCTGCGGTGCAGGTAGTCCTTCGGGTCGGCGGGCGGGTCGATGTTGACGACGAGGTCGAGGTCGTCGATGTGGATGCCGCGGGCCGCGACGTCGGTGGCGACCAGCACGGTGACGGCGTCGGTGCGGAAGCCGTCCAGGGCGCGGTTGCGCTGGGACTGGCTCTTGCCGCCGTGCAGCGCGGCGGCGCGCACGCCGCGGGTCGTCAGCTTGCGGACGAGGCGGTCGGCGGCGTGCTTCTTCGCCACGAACATGATCACCCGGTCGCGGCGGGCCGCGACGTGCACGAGCGTCTCGTGCTTGTCGGTGTCGGCCACGTGCAGCAGGTGGTGCTCCATGGTGGTGACCGCGCCCTTCGGCGGGTCGACCGAGTGGGTGACGGGGTCGCTGAGGAACGCGCGGACGAGCCGGTCGACGTTGCGGTCGAGCGTCGCGGAGAAGAGCATCCGCTGCCCGTCGGGCGGGGTCTGCTCGAGGAGCGAGGTCACCTGGGGCAGGAAGCCCATGTCGGTCATCTGGTCGGCCTCGTCGAGGACGGTCGTCCGGACCCGGCCGAGCCGGCAGTCGCCGCGCTCGATGAGGTCGGCGAGCCGTCCGGGGGTGGCGACCACGAGTTCCGCGCCGCGTTCCAGGGCGTTCGCCTGGCGGTTGATCGACAGGCCGCCGACCACGGCGGTCAGCCGCAGGTCCAGCGCCCGCGCGTACGGCTCGAGCGCCTCGGTGACCTGCTGCGCGAGTTCCCGCGTGGGCACCAGGACGAGCGCCAGCGGAGCGCGGGGCTCGGCGCGGCGGCCGGCGGTGCGGGCGAGCAGCGGCAGGCCGAAGGCGAGGGTCTTGCCGGAGCCGGTGCGGCCGCGGCCGAGGACGTCCCGTCCGGCGAGCGCGTTCGGCAGGGTCGCGGCCTGGATCGGGAACGGCTCGGTCACGCCCTGGTCGGCGAGCGTCGCGAGGACCGCCGGCGGCAGCGGGAGGTCGGCGAACGACTCGACCGGGGGCAGCGGCGGCGTGGTCCCCTGCGGGGTCGCGAACTCGGCGGCGGGGCGCCCGCCCTCGTCGGGGCGGCGGCCGCCCTTGGCCGGGCGCGGTCTGGACGAGCGGGTGCGTGCGGGACGGGCCATGCTGGGAGCCTTCCACAGGAGCGGTGCGTCGCGTCGCACGCTCGTGCGGGCGATGCCGTGGCGCGCGTCGGCGGAGGGCGGCCGCGCGGGCCGCCCTCCGCCGACGGACGATCAAGCGGGGACGATGTTCTCCGCCTGCAGGCCCTTCTGGCCCTGGGTGATGTCGAACGACACCTTCTGGCCCTCGAGGAGTTCACGGAACCCCTGGGACGCGATGTTGGAGTAGTGGGCGAAGACGTCGGGGCCGCCGCCGTCCTGCTCGATGAATCCGAAGCCCTTTTCCGAGTTGAACCACTTGACGGTACCGGTGGACATGTCGATCTCCTTCAGGTCGGTCCCCGGCGCGCCACCTGCGCGCCGAGCTGCCGCGATGGCCCATCCGGAAGATCCAGAACAACAAAAATGCGCTTGAGGCCGAACGCCGCAAGCGCACCAGAAACATGTCTATGGGAACCGCAACCGATTAGTACGCTACCACACGAATCCGCGGATGCAGGGAAATCCTGCGCGAGCTGCTGTGACGCACGGGTAAATTTCATGTCAGACATCGGGGCGACTCCCGGCGGTGGCCCGGTGAGCGCATACTTAGGGGTGATGAAAACGTCGAAGCCCGCCCAGCGGCGACACCTGCCGACCAGTCCGTTCGCGCCGCCGCCCGCGGCGCCGCCGGTCAAGGAGTTCGAGCCCGAGGACCGCGTCAGCCACGACAAGTACGGGCTCGGCCGCGTCCTGGAGGTCGAGCCCGGACGCGCCGTCCTCGTCGACTTCGGGACGGAGAAGGTCCGGATCCTCGCGCCGTTCACGAAGCTCTTCAAGCTCTGACGCCGCCGGCCCCGCCCGGGGCCCCGTCCGCCGCGCTCCGCCCGCCCGACCCGGGGCGGAGGCCGCGGGACGCCCGTGGAGCGGGCGCCCGCGGCCGGTCCGCGGCCGTCCTCAGGCGCCCGTCAGCTCGTTGGCGGGGCGCGGCGTCCGCGCCTTCGCCTTCACCTCGCCCGACTCGACGTCGACGGCGTACACCATGCCGCCGCCCGGGTCGGTGACGTACGCCGTGTGGTCGCGGACGAAGATCGCGGGACGGGGCCGCTGCCACTCCAGCGGCTCCCGCCACGCGCCCATGATCTCGACCTTCCGCGTCACCTCGGCGCGCTCGGGGTCGATGACGTGCAGGGCCCCGTCGGTGCCGAGGACGAGCGCCTCCCCGTGGGGCCCGCGCGCCAGGGACCGGAACGTGTAGCTCGTCCCGAGGTCGACCAGTTCGAGGCCGCCGGTCCGGGTGTCGATGAGGGAGACCCGCTCGGGGCGTTCGAGTTCGGCGTCGGGGTCGGTCTTGTAGTCGCCGAGGACGATCGGGGACTCCTCGTGGCCGGCCTGGTTGCCGATGCGCCCGTACCCGTCGGGCGCCTTCACCTTGGTGATCTCGCCGTCCCGGTAGATCAGGGCGCCGTCCTCGCAGCCGATGACGACGGCCCCGCCCCGAGCGGTCGCCTCGCCGTGCACGCCGGGGCACTCCTCGCTGCGGGCGATCTCCTCGCGGTCCGCGTCGAGGACGTGCACGCCGGTGCGCTCCTCCTCGGTGCCGAGCGTGGTCAGCAGCGCGCCGTCGGAGAGCGCGACGGCGACGCCGTGGTGCGGGTGCTCGCTGTCGTGGGTCTGCGTCTCGGGCAGCCCGCCGCCGCCGAGCCCGGCCGGGTCGAAGAGGGTCACCCTCCCGGTGCCGTCGGAGAACAGGACGGTCTTGCCCGCGTGGTGCACCACGTGCCCGGGCTTGGGGGCGGCGAACTCCCGGTCGGTGAGCCGGGCGCCGGCCGCGTCGAGGACGCGGAACCCGGTGGCGGTCGAGACCAGCACGTGGCGCCCGTCGCCGGCGGGGTTGACGCGGTTGAAGCCGTCCAGGGGGATGTCCTCGACGACCTCGAGCGTCGCGGGGTCGAGGACGTACAGGCCGCCGTCGTAGGTCGCGACGAGCGGGTCCCGCACCGCGGCGGCGGGCGCGGACGCCTCGCTCCGCGCGGCGGAGCCGCCGTCGCCCTGGCCGCACGCGCTCAGCGCGAGGCCGAGCGCGACCAGCGCCGCGGGCAGCGCGGCCCGCGCGCCGGGCCGGAACCGTTCGGGGTGTCTCATCTCTCGTCTCACTTCCGCTGGAGATCGGGTGGGGATCGGACGGGGTGCGGCGGGGTCAGCGCGCCGCGAGGCCCTCGGTGATGGCCGCGGTGTTGGCGCGCATCATCCGCAGGTAGGTGGGGGCGCCGCCGCCGGCGCCGGTGAGCGACTCGGAGTGGAGCGGGACGACGGCGATGTCGAGCCCGGTCTCCCGCGCCATGACGCGGGCGAGCCGGTCCGGCTGGGAGGAGTCGGCGAACACGGTGCGGACGCCCGCGCCGCGGACCGCGTCGGCCAGCGACTTCAGGTCCGAGCCGCTGGGCGAGGCGAGCGTGGTGCCGCTCGGGATGACGGCCCCGACGACCTCGAAGCCGTAGCGCCGGGCGAGGTACCCGAACACATGGTGGTTGGTCACGAGCTTGCGGCGGTCCGGCGGGATCCGCGCGAACGCGCCGCGCATGTGCGCGTGGAGTTCCGCGACCTCCGCGCGGTACGCGGCCGCGGCCGCGCGGACCCCCGCCTCGTCGATCCCGTCGACGTGCTCGACGATCCGGTCGGCGATGACGTCGACGGCCTCGAGCATCCGGACGGGGTCGGTCCAGAAGTGCGGGTCCGGTGCGCGGGCGGTGTCGCCCCCGGCGTAGGGGATCGGGTCGACCTCCGCGCCGACGGCGAGGACCGGGACGCCCTGCTCCTCGGCCGCCCGGACGTTGCGGGCCACGCCCTCCTCGAGGCCGAGCCCGTTGTGGATCAGCAGCGCGGCCTCCTCGATGCGGGCCGCGTCCCGCGCGGAGACGCCGAACGAGTGCGGGTCGGCGCCGGGCTCCATCAGCACCGTCACCTCGGCCCGGTCGCCGGCGACGGCGCGCGCGACGTCGCCGAGGATGTTCGTCGTGACGACGATCCCGGTCCGTTTGGAGCCCGGAACGGAGCAGCCCGCGACCGCCAGGCAGAGCACGGCGAGGAGCGCGGCGCGGAGCGCGGCGAGGTCCCGGCGGCGGCCGTCCGCGGGGCGGGCCGCCGGTGCGGTCACCATCCCGTCTCCACCATGTGCGCGGGTGAGAAGGGCAGGTCGAACGTGCGCGCCGTCCGCAGGTCGTCGTTGTAGTCGATCTCGTGGACGGCCCGGGCGGCCGGGTCGCTGACGTACGCGCGCGCCGTGTCGACCTCGATCACCGGCGCCGCACCGTCCGCGCCGTCCGGGTCGTCCAGCAGGTCGGTGCGCGCCAGCTCCTCGCCCGTCGCCGGGTCGTAGGAGCGCAGCGCGCCGTCCCGGCCGAGCAGGAGGACGGGCGCGTCCGCGCCGACCGCGTTCACCGCGACCGCGGGACCGTCGCCGACGCGGTGCCACGCGCGGGCGCGGACGTCGAGGACCCAGGCGCCCGCGTCCCCGGCCCGGGCCGCCAGCACGTCCGATCCGGGGCGGTGGCGGAACTCCGCCGCGCGCTCGGCGCGCGGCACCGCGCCCGGGTAGGCGATCTTCGCCGCGCGGAACGCTCCGCCCTCGCCGGTCACCAGCAGGGCGCCGTCCGCGCAGCCGAGGACGGCGCCGCGCCGGGTCGCCGCCTGCCCGCGCGGCTCGGGGCACGCCGCGGGGAGCCGCGACACGCGGCGGCCGTCCCGTCCGTGGACCGCCACCTCGCCGTCCGCGGAGGCGACGACCAGGTGCCCGGCATGGGCGACGGCCACCCGGCCGGGGATGCGGGCGAGCTCGGCGACCTTCCCGGCGTCGAGGGCCTTCCGGTCGAGGACGCGCACCTTGCCGCCGGCCGCGAGGGCGGTCACGGCGGGGTCGCCGCTGACGCCGGGCGCCTCCGGGACGTCCAGGCGGCCCACCGTCCGCGCGTCCGCGCGGTAGTGGTGCACGTGGTCGCCGTGGTCGACGGTCCAGGTTCCGCCGTCGAAGACGCGCAGGCCGTCCGGGGTCGACAGGTAGGCGAAGCGGCCGTCGGTGCCCACCGCCGTGACCCCGGCGGGTTCTCCGGCGCCTTCTCCGGCGGGCGCGGTCTCGCCGGTGGCGGGGTCCAGCGTGCGGACGCGGCCGCCGTCCGCCTCGGTCAGGACGAGCCGCCACTGCGCCTCGGCCGTCTCCTCGGCGCCCTCGACGTGGCCGTGCGGGACCGGCGCGGCGTCCGCGCGCTCCCGCTCGCCGCCGGAGCCGCCGCACGCCGCGAGGAGGACCCCCGCCGCGAGGACGGTCGCCGGCGCGCGCCACCGGGCGCGTCTCGTGCTGCCACAGTTCATGACGGGTACTCGGGTTCCTTTCATCGGGGGCCTCCGGGCCGTGCCGGGGCGCCGCGCGGGCGGCGGTCGCGCAGGCCGGCGCCCAGCGCGGAGAGGAAGAACAGGGCCACCGCGGTCGCGGCGATCGTCGCGCCCGCCGCGGTGCCCAGGTGCCAGGAGACGAGCAGGCCGGTGAAGGTCGAGAGCGCGCCGAGCAGCGCCGCCCCGGCCATCACCAGCGGGACGCTGCGCGCCCACAGCACCACCGCCGCGGGCGGCGCGATCAGCAGCCCGAACACCAGCAGGGTGCCCACCACGTGGAAGGACGCGGTGATCGCGAGCGTCAGCAGCGCCAGCAGCAGGGCGTTGGCGAGCCGGGGCCGCAGGCCCAGGGTCCGCGCCTTGCGCGGATCGAAGGCCAGCGCGACGAACGCGCGGTGGCCCGCGGCGGCGATGCCGGCCGCGGCGCCCAGCGCCGCCGCCAGGACGGCCAGGTCGCGCGGCCGCACCGCGAGGACGTCGCCGAACAGGAAGGCGGTCAGGTCCACCGCGTAGCTCTGCGAGTGCGACACCAGGATCACGCCGGCGGCGAGCATGCCGACGAACAGCAGCCCGATGCCGGTGTCCCGGGACAGCCGCGGCGACCGCGACAGCGCCGTCACGCCCAGCGCCATCGCGGCCGCGCTGAGCAGGGCGCCGACGAACAGGCTCCCGTTCAGCAGGGACGCCGCCGCGACGCCGGGCAGCATGCCGTGCGACATCGCGTCGCCGAGGAAGGCCATGCCGCGCAGCACGACCCAGGTGCCCGCGAGCGCGCAGATGCCGGAGACCAGCAGCCCGCCCACCAGCGCCCGCTCGACAAAAGACACCCCAAAGGGGGCGAAAAGCCACTCCATGAGCAAGGATCGTACAATGAAAACCGTTATCGTTTGCAAGGGAGGGTCGATGGACGAGACGGCGATCACGATGCGCGGGATCCGGGCGGGCTACGGCGCCACGACGGTGCTGCACGACATCACGGCCCGCGTGCCGCGGGCGCGCGTGACCGCCCTCGTGGGCCACAACGGTTCGGGAAAGTCGACGCTGCTCGGCGTCCTCGCGGGGGCGCTCGCGCCGACGGCGGGCACGGTGGAGCGCGCCGGGGACCGGCGGCCCGCGCTGGTGCTCCAGCACACCGACGTCCCCGCCGCCCTGCCCATGACCGTGCGGCACGCCGTGGCCATGGGGCGGTGGGCGGACCGCGGCTGGTGGCGGCCGCTCACCGGGGCCGACCGGGCGCTGGTCGCCGGCTGCATGGAGCGCGTGGGCGTCGCCGGGCTCGCCCGCAGGCAGCTCGGCGAGCTGTCCGGCGGCCAGTACCAGCGCGTGCTCATCGCGCAGGGGCTCGCGCAGCGGTCGGACCTGCTGCTGCTCGACGAGCCGGGGGCGGGGCTCGACCGGGAGTCCCGGGAGCGGCTCCTCGAGATCTTCGACGACCTCGCCGCGGACGGCGTCACGGTCGTCCACGCGACGCACGACGCCCGCGCGGCGGCGCGCGCCGACCACCGGCTGCCGCTGAAGGAGGGCCGGCTGCTCGCCGAGCGGCCGGCCCTACCGCGGGATCACAGGTAGAGGCCGGTCCCGTGCTCGGGGCGCTCGCTGGCGATGGCGTGCAGGTCGCGCTCGCGCATGACCAGGTAGTTCTCGCCCTTGATCTCGACCTCGTACTGGTCTTCGGGGTGGAACAGGACGCGGTCGCCGGGCTTGACGACGCGCACGTGGTGGCCGACCCCGCAGACCTCGCCCCAGACCAGGCGGTTGGTCTCCTCGACCGTCGCGGGGATCACGATCCCGCCGGTGCTGCGGCGTTCCCCGCTGTCCTTCTCGACCTTGATCATGACACGGTCGTGAAGCATCTGGACTTCGAACTTCGGCTCGGACACGCGGGCGAGTTTAGTCGTTTGTGCGGGTGAGGGCGTTCCAGGCGTCCGCGACGATCTCCGGGAGGGCGCGGGACGCCCGCCAGCCGAGGTCCGCGCGGATCGCGGCGGCGTCGCAGACCAGCTCCGCCGGCTCCGGCCGGGCCGGGCGCCGCAGCGCGCGGACGGGCCGCCCGGTGACCCGCTCGACGGTCGCGACGACCTCGTGGACGGCCGCGCCCGCGCCCGTCCCGACGTTGTAGACGCGGTCCTCGCCCGGACGGACGGCCCGCAGGGCGCGGACGTACGCGTCCGCGAGGTCGTCCACGTGCAGGTACTCGCGGACCGCCAGGCCGTCGCCGTTGATTTCCAGGTGCGGCTCGTGCCCGGCGGCCACCGCGAGCGCCTTCGGGATCAGCCGGGTGAGGTCGGGGTCGGGACGGCCGTCGACGGACCCGGACACGTTGAACGTGCGCAGGACCGCCGCGCCGATCGCGCCCGTGCGGGCGTGGTGGCGGATCATCTGCTCGGCGGCGAGCTTCGTCGCGCCGTACGGGCTCGCCGGCGCCGTCCCGGCCGTCTCCGGGATGGGGCCGCCCCCGGGCGGGGCGCCGTACACCGCGGCGGTCGAGCCGAACACCACGCGCGTCCCGCCGCGGCCGACGGCGCGCAGGAGGGCGAGGGTGCCGCCCACGTTCGTCTCGTAGTAGGCGAGGGGGTCGTCGAACGACGCGCGGACGCGGGTGAGCGCCGCGAGGTGGCACACGCCGTCGTAGGGCCCCTCCGGCAGGGCGCCGAGCAGGTCGCCCGCGACGGGGCGGACGCCGCGCGGGAGGTCCGCGCCGCGGCGGACGAGCCCGTCCACCTCGTGGCCCGCCGCCGCGAGCCGCCGCGCCACCGCGTAACCGATGTAGCCGCCCGCCCCGGTCACCAGGATCCGCATGCGTTCAGCATCGCCCATCGCGCGGGCCGATGCGGGGGCGACCCGCGCGCTCCCCGGCCGGAAGCGGACGCCGCCGGGCGGCCGTCACGCGGCGGCCGTCACGCGGCGGCCTTCACGCGCTCTTCGCGGCGCGCGTCCTCCTCGTAGCGGGGGAAGAGGGCGAGCGCGGCGAGGGCCAGGCCGAACCCGGCCGTGCGCAGCAGGAACGGGCCGGGTTCGCGCGGCCACGCCTCGCCGAACAGCACGGTCCCGCTGACGATCAGGTACAGCCGTCCGATGACGGTCAGGACGGCCGCGACGATCGACACCCGGCAGCGCTGCAGCGCGACCTGGAGCTGTCCGAGCGCGATCGCGGCGAACCCGAGCGTGAGGTACGGGTACGGCGACTCCAGGATCGCGCGGAGGCCGCCGGTCTCGGCGTGGACGAGGGCGATGCCGCGGATCCCGGCCTCGGCGAGGCCCGCGCAGGCCCCGGCGCCGATGCCGTAGGCGACGCCCGACAGGCGGCGGGCGTGCCGGCCGCCGGCCCGCCGGTCGCCGACGAGCCAGACGAGCGCCGCGACGAGGAACGCCGGGACGCACAGCGCGAGCATCGGCCACGGCGCGGCGAGGGTGCCGACGAGGGTCGCGTCCGCGACCGGCTCGCCGGCGGGGTCGGCGGACATGCCGATCAGCAGGGTCGCGAGGACGAACAGCGCCATGCTCGTCCATTCGCGGGGCGTCAGCCGCTCGTCGAGGAACCACACGGCGTACGCGACGAGCAGGACGAGGCCGACGGCGAAGACCGGCTGGGCGACGGTGAGCGGCAGCAGGGAGAACGCGACGATCTCGTAGCCGAGGCCGAGGAACAGCAGCAGCCCGCCGCCGAGCCAGATCGGGTCGGTCAGCATCAGCCGGGCGACGCGGAACGGCCGCCCGCCGCGCAGCGGCTCCATCCGGCGGGCGGACACCCGGAAGATCAGGAACGCGACGTAGTAGGTGGTGGTCGCGATCAGCGCCAGGGCCGCGTGGCCCGGTTCGTGCATGCGTATACCTCCCGGCGTGCAGGGCGAAGGACGCCGCTCGCGCGCCGGAAGAGCAACGTGCACTCATACCTTGCCCCGCCGAACCCCGCCTGACAAGGGATCAGTCGTATCTGCGGCCGCGCTTGGAGGAGAGACGCGCGACGAGGCCCTGCGGGACCAGCCGGGTGAGGCCGACGATCGCCTTGTACTGGACGCCGGGGACGCTGACGCGCGCGCCGCGGCGCAGGTCGCGGAGCCCGGCGTCGACGACGGCGTCCTTGTCGAGCCACATGAAGCCGGGGACGTCCGACATGTCCATTCGGGCGCGCTCGTGGAACTCCGTGTGCACGAAGCCGGGGCAGAGCGCCATGACGCGGACGCGGCCGCCGGAGCGGGCCGCGATGTCCGCGGCGACGCCCTGGCTGAAGCCCACCACCCAGGACTTGGACGCGCCGTAGGTGCCGCGCGTCGCGAACGCCGCGACCGACGACACGTTGACGACGCCGCCGCGGCCGCGCTCGAGCATGCCGGGCAGCACCGCGTGGGTGAGGCGCAGGACGGCCTCGCAGTGCACCTTCAGCATGGTGAGCTCGTCGGAGACGGGGACGTCGAGGAAGACGCCCCGGTTTCCGAACCCGGCGTTGTTGACCAGGAGGTCGACGTCCTTGCGGACGCGCTCCTCGGCGGCGGCGAGGCCCTCCTCGGTGGCGAGGTCGGCGGTCAGCGTCTCGGCGCGCACCCGGTACCGGTCGCGCAGGCCGGCGGCGGTCTCGTCGAGCCGGGCGGTGTCGCGGGCGAGCAGCACGAGGTCGAAACCGTCGGACGCGAGCCGCCGGGCGAAGGCGGCGCCGATGCCGGCGGTCGCGCCGGTGATGAAGGCGGTCGGCATGCGCCGAGCCTACCCAGTGGTAGCGGGGCGTGCGCGGAAGTGCCGCGGGTCGGGGCGCCGGGTGGCGCGGCGGTAGGCGAACGTGAACCCGGGCCAGTTGTTCACGACCGTCCCGTCCGCCTGCCGGTACCAGCTGTCGCAGCCCGCCTCCCACACGGTGGCCCGCATCCGCTCCCGCATCTCCCGGACGAACGCGTCCTCGACGTGCGGGCGGACGTCGATCCAGTCGAGCCGGTGGCGGCGCAGGGCCTGCACGCAGCCGACGACGTACCGGAACTGCGACTCCAGCATGTAGATGATCGAGTTGTGCCCGAGGTTGGTGTACGGGCCGTAGAGCAGGAACAGGTTCGGGAAGCCGCTGACCGTGATGCCGAGGTGGGCGCGGGCGCCGTCCCGCCACGCCTCGTTCAGCTCCCGCCCGTCCCGTCCGACGATCTTCATGGGGGCGAGGAAGTCGGTGGTGCTGAACCCGGTCGCGTACACCAGCACGTCGGCCGCGTGCTCGCCGCCGGACGTCCGGACGCCCGCCGGCGTGATCCGCTCGATCGGGTCGGTGACCAGGTGGACGCCGGGCCTGGTGAGCGCCGGATAGTAGTCGTTGGACACCAGGATCCGCTTGCAGCCCATGCGGTAGCCGGGCTGGAGGGCGCGCCGCAGGCCGGGGTCGTCGACGGCGTCGCGCAGGTCGCGCCGGAACCGGGTCTCCATGAGCCCCATCAGCTTCGGGTACTTGAAGAAGCCCAGCGCGCGCGACTCGAGCTGCGCGTAGATGCGGGCGCGGCTCAGCCCGTACGCGCCCGGCACGTTCCGGAGGACGGCCTGCTTCCACGGCGGGTAGGGCCGGTCGGGCTTGTCGATGACGTACGGGGGCGTCCGCTGGAAGACGTGCAGCTCGGCGGCCTCCCGGGCGAGTTCGGGGACGATCTGGACCGCGCTGGCGCCCGTCCCGACCAGGGCGACGCGGCGCCCGCGCAGGTCGACGCCGTGGTCCCAGCGCGCGGAGTGGAAGGCCGGGCCGGCGAACGACTCGCGGCCCGCGATGTCGGGGAGCGCGGGCCGGTTGAGCTGCCCGGACGCCGACACCAGGACGCGCGCCTCCAGTGCGCCGCCCGTCGTGGAGATCCGCCACAGCGCGGCGTCCTCGTCGAACCGGGCCTCGGTGACCTCGGTGCCGAACCGGATCTTCTCGAGCACGCCGTACTTGCGGGCGCAGTGCCGCAGGTAGTCGAGGATCTCCGGCTGCGGCGGGAACCGGCGCGTCCAGTCGGTCTTCGGCTCGAAGGAGTACGAGTAGAGGTGCGAGGGGATGTCGCAGGCGGCGCCGGGATAGGTGTTGTCGCGCCAGGTCCCGCCCAGCTCGCCGGCCTTCTCGAGGACGACCACGTCGCGGACCCCGGCCATGCCGAGCCGGATCGCCATCCCGATGCCGCCGAACCCGCTTCCGATGATCACCACGCTGTGCGTCATGGGCGCCGTCCCGAATGTCGTTCTGGTGAACTCTGGTCCGAGCGTAGGTGACCATGAGGTCACTGACCAGAGCGGCGGAACGGGCGTTTTTGTCGGGATGTTCTGTCACGATCTCCCCCATGTCCGACGCACCCGCGCTCTCCCCGGCCGCGCC
Organism: Actinomadura sp. WAC 06369; assembly: GCF_003947565.1. Lineage (NCBI taxonomy): Bacteria > Bacillati > Actinomycetota > Actinomycetes > Streptosporangiales > Thermomonosporaceae > Actinomadura > Actinomadura sp. WAC 06369. The sequence continues at coordinate 47,800 of NZ_QHJN01000031.1, forward strand.
CGGCACGACCTCGTCCATGACGGGGACGCCGACCTCGCGCGCGGCGTCGTGGGGGCGGCGGCGCTGACCGGCGGCACGTCCGCCCCGCACCTCGCCGCCGCCGAGATCACCGACCCGGCCGTCCGCCGCCGGATCGCCCGCCGACCCAGGAGCCCCGCATGGACCTCGTCGCCCGTCTGCACCGCGTCCTGACCGGCCCCGCCCCCGAGGACGCGGGCTTCACGGTCACCGGTGCCGAACTGGCCGCGCTGCCCGACGCGGCGCTCGGGGACCTGCTCCCCGCCGCGTACGCGGTGCCGTCCGCGGTGAAGGCGTGGGAGGCGACGAGCGCGCGGTTCGCCGTCGAGGACGCGGCCAAGGAGCGGCAGCCCGCCTTCGGCCCCGACGCGTGCCGCCGCATGTTCGACGCGCTCGTCACCGGGCTGGAGCGCCGCAAGTGGGCCGACCTCACGCTCGGCACGGCGGCGCTCGTCCGCTGCACCGGCCCGTGGCCGGACGATCTCGGCGCCCCCGCGCGCACGCTCGTCCGGTTCCTGCTGGACGCGGACGACCTGGGCGCGCCGCTCGCCCTGCTGGCGGCCGCGGGCCTCGCCGCGGACCCGCCGGAACCGGGCGGCGAGGGCGGTCTCCTCGCGGAGGCCGCCGGGCGGCTCTCGCGGGGCGCCGGGCCGATCGCGCGGAGCGAGATCGGCGTCATCGCCGGGCTGCGGCCGTCCGACCGGGTCGGGCTGACCGAGCTGGACCGCCGCCGCACGCACACCGCGCCGCCGCCGCTGCCGGACGCCTGGCACCGCGCCGCCGCGATCCCCGCGTACGCGGCGTGGGCCGAGAGCGCGCTGCGGGAGGCGGCCGACCGCGCCGACGCCGTCCAGGACGGGACGATCCCTTACAAGGCCGACAAGGCGTTCGCGGCGGACGAGGTGGTCGCGCTCGGCCGCGCCGCGCGCGTCGCGCTCGCCGCCGACGCGCCGTGGCTCCCCGCCCTGCTCGACCGGCTCCTGCCCGGCATCGCCGTCGCCCCGACCGCCGCGAAGACGCTGCCGTCCCAGGCGCTGCTCTACGAGATCGCCCGCGCGGCCCAGGACGTCCCGACGCCCGAGCTCGTCACGGCGCTGCGGGACGTGCGGGGGACCGTCCGGCACGCGGCGGTGCCCAAGCAGCTCGACCGGATGCTGAAGAAGGCCGACGCGGCCCTCGCCGAGCGGACCGAGGTGGCGCTCCGCCTGCCCGACCTCGGCTTCGGCCCGGACGGCGTGCTCCGCCGCGACCTCGGCGGGCACACCGCCGTGGTCGCGATCGAGGGCACGGCGGCGCGGCTGGCGTTCGTCAAGGACGGGCGGGAGCTGCGGAGCGCGCCGGCGGCCGTCCGCCGCGACCACAAGGACGCGCTGAAGGAGCTGCGCGACCTCGTCAAGCGGGTCGGCGCCCAGCTCGCCACGCTCTGCCGGGCGCTGGAGGGCGGCCTCGCCGGCCGGGCCGCGCACCCGTTCGGGTGGTGGCGCGACCGGCTCGCCGGGCACCCCGTCGCGGGCGCGACCGTCCGCGCCCTGATCTGGGAGGTCGAGACGGCGCCGGGCGCGTGGACGGCGGTCCTGCCCGAGACGGGCGCGCTCCCGGACGCGCCGGACGACGCCGCCGTGCGGCTGTGGCACCCGGTCGGCGCCCCGGCCGAGGACGTCCGGGCCTGGCGGGACGCGGTCGTCGAGCGGGGCGTGCGGCAGCCGTTCAAGCAGGCGTTCCGCGAGACCTACCGGCTCACGCCCGCCGAGCGGGAGGCCCGCGCGGACTCGGCCCGGTTCGCCGGGCACCTCGTCCGCTACCGGCGGATGTACGCGCTGTTCCGGGCGCGCGGCTGGACGAGCGGCATGCTCGGCCCGTGGGACGGCGGCTCGGCGGACGAGGCGTCGCGCGTCCTGGCGGGGGAGTGGCGGATCCGGTTCGGGCACGTGCTGGCCGAGCCGGGGCCCGAGGACCTCGCGGCCACCGACCGGGTCCGGTTCGACCGGTTCGCGGACGGCGCGTGGCGCGCGGCCGAACTCCCCGACGTCCCCCCGGCCGTGTTCAGCGAGGCGATGCGGGACGTGGACCTGTTCGTCTCCGTCGCCTCCATCGCCGCCGACCCCGACTGGACGGGCGACGGCCCCGCCCTCGCGTACTGGGAGCGGGCCCGGTTCGGCGAGCTGGACGAGAGCGCGCTCACCCGTCGCGACGCCCTCGCCCGCGTCCTGCCCCGCACGAAGATCGCCGACCGGTGCGAGCTGGACGGCCGGTTCCTCGTGGTGCGCGGCGCGCTGCGCACGTACCGGATCCACCTGGGGTCGGCGAACGTCCGGATGGACCCGGACGACGCCTACCTGTGCGTCGTCCCCGACCGGCGGCCGTCCGGGCGGGTGCTCCTCCCGTTCGAGGAGGAGCGGCTCGCGCTGATCCTCAGCAAGGCGTTCCTGCTCGCCGCGGACGACGCGATCACCGACCCGTCCATCCTGGAGCAGATCGGGCGGGGCGCGCGATGACCGAGGTGACCTTCCGGGACGAGACCGCGGCCGGCCGGGCCGTCGCGGAGTTCGCCGTGGCGGGGCTGCCCGCGCGGATGACCGTCCGGGAGCTGATCCGGCTGCGGGTCCGGGAGGAGGTCGCGCGGCACGACGCGGCGCCCGCGTCCGACCGGTTCCACGGGCTCGTCCGTCCGGGCGGCGCCGAGGCGGGACCGGACGGCCGCCGGCCGCGGGAGCCGCGGCGGCTCGACTGGGAGCGGCAGGCCGAGCTCGCCGAGCGGGCGTTCGCCGCGAACGGGTTCGTCGTGCTGGCCGGCGACCGGCAGGTGGAGGACCTCGACGAGGAGGTCGACCTCGCCGCCGATCCCGAGCTGGTCTTCATCAGGCTCGTCCCGCTCGCCGGCGGGTGACCCTAGGGGAGCAGCCCGAGCTCGTGGGCGCGCAGCCCCGCCTGGAAGCGCGACTCGGCGTCCAGCAGCACGAGGATCTCCGCGACGCGCCGCCGGTAGGTGCGCAGCGACATGCCGAGCCGCCGCGCCGCCGCCTCGTCCTTCAGGCCCTCGGCGAGCAGCCGCAGGATGCGGCGGCTCTCGTCGGTGAGCGCGGGCGCCCGGTCGCGGCGGTGGTCGGCGAGGTCGGCCGACCGGTCCCAGGCGGCCTGCAGCAGCGAGACGACGCCCGCGACCACGCCCGGCGAGCGGACGACCGTGTACTCGCGCACCCCGGCGCGCGGCGGGCCCGCCAGGATCGCGACGCGCCGGTCGACGACGATCGTCTCGTGGGGCAGCGGGGCGGTGCAGATGCGGACGGCGACGCCCGCGCGCGAGACGTCCAGCAGGTGCCGCTCGGCCTCCTCGGTCGCCAGCGCCGCCGGGGTGTAGAGCTTGCGGACGGCGGGCGCGTGCCGCATCGCCCGCCGCTTGGCGAGGAGCCGCTCGCGGAAGCCGGGGAGCGCCCAGGTGTCGAGGTCGCGGGCCGCGCAGGCGAACTCCTCGCGCGCCTCGAACAGGTGCCCGGCGCGTTCGAGCAGCGCGGCCTCGCCGCGCAGCGTGACGTTGAGGTCCGTGCTTCCGGTGCTCGTGTCCGGACGGGTGCCGACGCTCATCGGGATCCAGTGTGCCACCGCGCCCGTGCGGGCGGCCAGATGGCAGCAAGCTGCCAGCCGCTCGCCCGTACCGGGGCAAAACGGCACGGTTGGTGTCATGACGAATGAAACGCATTTCATGCTGGGCGGGGACCTGCGGGTCCGCCGGATGGGGTTCGGTGCGATGCGGCTGGCCGCGGGGAACGTCGACGGGCCGCCGCGCGATCCCGACACGGGGCTGAAGGTCCTGCGGCGGGCCGTGGAGCTCGGCGTCGACCACATCGACACCGCCGCGTTCTACGCGCGGGGCGGCGTCGCGGCGAACCGGCTGATCCGGGAGGCCCTCGGCGGCCCCTACCCGGAGGGGCTCGTGATCGCCACCAAGGTCGGCCCGTTCAAGGGGCCGGACGACCCGTTCCCCACCGGGCAGGTGGCGGCGGACGGGCTGCGCGCCCAGGTCGAGCAGAACCTGGCCGAGCTCGGCCTCGACCGGCTCGACCTCGTCAACCTGCGCCCCGGCGGCCTGGCGGACCCGGGCGGCGAGTCGATCGCCGAGCGGTTCGAGGCGCTCGCCGCGCTCCGCGAGGAGGGGCTCATCCGGCATCTCGGAGTCAGCCACGTGGACGCGGCGCAGTTCGCGGAGGCGCGGGCGATCGCCCCCGTCGCGTGCGTCCAGAACAGGTTCGACATCACGATGCCGCAGGACGCGGCCCTGCTCGCCGAGTGCGAGGCCGCGGGGATCGCGTGCGTCCCGTACTTCCCCCTGGGCGGCTTCGGGATCCCGGACGACGCCCGCGTCGCGCGGATCGCCGGCCGGCACGGCGCGACGCCCGCGCAGGTGCTGCTCGCGGGCCTGCTCGCGCTGTCCCCGGTGATGCTCGCGATCCCCGGCACGGGCTCGGTCGAGCACCTGGAGGAGAACATGGCCGCGGCCGACCTGCGGCTCACCGCGGAGGACCTCGCGGACCTGGCGGGCGGAGCAGAGCGGTAAAAATCGGTACCGAAACGGTGAAACTCGTGCGTATCGTGTGAGACAAATATGTCTTACTTGATACGGGGGTATCGCGCATGCAGATGCGCGAAAAGATCATCGAGGCGGCGCTGCGCCGCCTCAACGAGGACCCGGCGGCCTCGATGGCCGACCTCGCCGAGGCCGCCGGGATCAGCCGGGCCACCCTGCACCGCCACTTCGCCGGACGCGACGAGCTGATCGACGAGATCGGCACCCAGGCGCTCGACCGCTGGGAGGCAGCCCTGGACTCCACCGGGGTGGACGCCGCCGCGGCGTCCGCCGACCCGGACGTGCACCTGGCGACCGTCCGCGCGCTCCTGGAGGTCTTCGCCGACCTCGCCCACGAGCACGGCTGGTCGATCACCTTCGCCCCGGCGGAGTCCCGTGCCCGCCTGCAAGAGCGGTCGGACCGGCTGGAGGAGCGCGAGATGCGCCTCTACACCGCCGCCCAGCGGTCCGGCGTGCTCCGCCCCGACCTGCCCGTCCGGTGGGTGAGCAACTGCGTCTACGGGCTGTGCGTCACGGCCCGGGAGAGCCTGCGGCGCGGCGACGTCGCGCCCCGCGACGTCGCCCGGCTGATGGCCGAGACCTTCCTGACCGGGGCGGGGGCCCGGCCGTGACCTCGAAGACGCCGCCCGCCCCGGACGCCTCCGACGCCCCGGACGCGCCCCGCGCGGCCGCCGCGCCGGACCCGCGCCGCTGGGCGGGCCTGGCCGTCCTGTCGGCGAGCCTGCTGCTCGTCGTCATGGACATCACCATCCTCAACGTCGCCCTCCCGGCGATCTCCGCCGACCTGCGGCCCGACACCGTCTCGCTGCTGTGGATGGTGGACGTCTACGCGCTCGTCGTCGCGGGCCTGCTCGTCACCGTCAGCGCGCTGGGCGACCGCTGGGGCCGCAAGCGGATGCTGATCAGCGGGTTCGCGGTCTTCGGCACCGCGTCGGTCCTGGTCGTGTTCGCCGACAGCCCGGGCGACGTCATCGCCGTGCGGGCGCTGCTCGGCGTCGGCGGCGCGATGATCATGCCGTCCACGCTGTCCATGATCCGCACCCTGTTCCCGGACGGGCGCGAGCGCGCCACCGCGCTCGGCGTCTGGGCGGCCATGGCGGCGTTCGGCGCGGCGTTCGGCCCCATCGTCGGCGGGTTCCTGCTGGAGCACTTCTCCTGGCACTCGGCGTTCCTGGTCAACGTGCCGGTGATGGCCGCGGCGATCGTCGCGGGGCTCCTCCTGCTGCCGGAGGCGCGCCACCCACGCCCCGGGCCGCTCGACTTCCCCGCCGTCGTGCTGTCGATGGCCGGCATGGTCGCGCTCGTCTACGCCATCAAGAACGCCGGCAAGTACGGCCTCACCGACGCCACCGCGCTGGTGTCGGCCGCGGTCGCCGCGGCGGCGCTCGGCTGGTTCGTGCGCCGCAGCCTCCGCCGTCCCGACCCGCTGCTGGACCTGCGGCTGTTCCGCCGGCCCTCGTTCGGCGCGGGCGCCCTCGCGGCCATGACCACCGAGCTGGCGATGGCGGGCATGATGCTGCTGATGGCCCAGTGGATGCAGCTCGTCCAGGGCTACGGGCCGCTGGAGACGGGGTTGCGGCTGCTGCCGACGGCGCTCGCCGCGATCGTCGCGTCCCCGGCCGCGCCCGCCGTCGCCGCGCGGGTCGGCGCCCGGACCGTCCTGGCGGGCGGGCTCGCGGTCGCCGCGCTCGGCTTCGCCGTCCTCGGCCTGGCCCCGCAGCCGATCGGGTACTGGCCGGTCGCCCTCGCGCTGATGCTGATCGGGCTCGGCATGGGGTCGCTCGCGATCGCGTCCGCCGTCATCATGGCGGGCGCCCCGCCGGAGAAGGCGGGCAGCGCCGCCGCCGTCGAGGAGACCAGCTACGACATCGGCGGCGCGCTCGGCATCGCGCTGCTCGGCAGCCTCGCCGCCGCGGTGTACCGGAGCGACCTGTCGACCGGCGAGCTGGCGTCGCTGGGCGTCACCGGCGGCGCCGCGGACGCGGCCCGCGAGTCCCTCACCGGCGCGCTGGACGTCGCGGGCCCGGTCAACGCGTCCCTGGCGGACTCCGCGCGGACCGCGTTCGAGCACTCCCTCGGGCTGACCGGCCTCGCGGGCGCGCTCCTCATGCTGGCCGCCGCGGCCGTCGTGTGGCGCCTCACCCCCCGCGATCTCGATCTGTCGGCCGCCGACCACTGAGCGCCGCGCGCCGCGCGCGGGCCCGCCGAGGCCGTAGCCTGGTGCGTCACCGATGGGAAGGGAGCCAGATGTCGGCGACGCGGCTGCTGGTGCTCGGCGGCGTGCGGCGGTCGGGGCGGGCGCACGGCTACACGGTCCGGCGCGAACTGCTGTCGTGGGGATCGGACGAGTGGGCGCACGTGAACCCCGGCTCGATCTACCACGCGCTCAGGCAGCTCGCCAAGGAGGGCCTGCTGCACGCCCACGGCGTCGAGGAGAGCGACGCGGGCCCCCCGCACGTGGACTACGAGATCACCGACGCGGGCCGGGAGGAGTTCCTGCGGCTGCTGCGGTCCGCGATCGGGACGGTCGACGTCCGGCACCCCGAGATGCTGACCGCCGGGCTCGGCTTCCTCACCGAGCTGCCGCGCGCCGAGGCGGTCGCGCTGCTGCGGGGGCGGCTCGACGGCCTCGCGGCCTGGCGGGCGTCGGTGGCCCCGCCCGCGGAGCGGCTCGACCCGGGCGACCACCTGCGGGAGCTGCTCGGCTGGTGGACGCACTCCGCGGACGCCGCGACCGCGTGGACGCACGGGCTGATCGAGCGGCTCGAGGCGGGCGCGTACGTTATGGCGGGCGAGACCGCCGAGACCGCCGAGGCGGGCGGGGCGTCCGAGGCGGGCGGGACGTCCGAGGCCGCCGCGACCGCCGGCACCACGGGGTAGGCGCGGTCCCGCCCGTACCCGGCGCGGCCGGGTGCGGGCCGGATCAGGTGTCGACGAACGTCTGCGGGACGACGACGCGCAGCGCGTTGCCGCGCAGCCGGATCGTCACCGGCGTCCGGCCGCGGACCTCGCCGTCCACGTCGACCCGCAGCGGCGGGTCGGTCTCGATCTCGACGCGGTCGGTGGTGAGGAACACGTCCTCGGCGAGCGAGCGGCGCGGCCCGGTCAGCACGTGCCGGGCCGTCGCCGACGCCAGCCGCAGCCGCCGCTCGTCGCCCAGCCGGTAGACGGCCAGCAGCCGGTCGTCCGGGCTGGCGTCGCGGGCGATGCGGGTCCCGCTGTGGTGGGCGCCGTTGGCGATGTTCAGCTGGTGGGTCTTCATCTCGCGGGTCTCGCCGTCGATGGTGATCCGCGCCGTGAACGCCCGGTGCCGGGGCAGCAGGCCCGCGGCCGTCAGCGCGTACGCCGCCCGTCCGGCGTACCGCTTGAGCAGGTGCGGGACCTTGCCCGCGACGTGCACCGACAGCCCGAGGCTGACCATGTTCGCGAAGATGTGCGCGCGGTCGTCGCCGGGGCCCTCGGCGCGCGGGTCGTCGGTGCTGTCGAACCAGCCGACGTCCACGTCCGCGACCTTGCCGCCCGCCGGACCGCCGACCCGCAGGGTGCGGACGGCGCCCGGCAGGTCGAGCGGCAGCTCCAGGCTGCGCGCGAAGTTGTTGGTGGTGCCGAGCGGCAGGACGCCGAGGGCGATGTCGCGGTGCGCGAGGTTTCCGACGGCCTCGGCGACCGTCCCGTCGCCGCCGCCGACCACGACGAGGTCGGGCTCCAGCGCCAGGACGTCCTCGAACATGCCGCGCAGCGTGCCGGGGTCGGTCACCGGGAACACGCGGACGAACTCGAGCCCGGCCTCGTCCAGCAGCCGCCGCGCCGTCCCGTACAGCCGGCGCCCGCGGCGCGACCGCGCGTTGACCACCAGCACGGCCCGGCCGCCGGACCGGATGGCCGACTCCAGTTCGGTCTTGCTGCGCATCTCAGGTGCTCCGCCTCCGGGCGCTCGCCCATTCCACGTTCGGCGCCACCCTACCGGTGACGTGGACCGCGATCCCCGGCCCGATATTTTATAAACCGATTACTCAACGTTGAAACACCGTGTGAGCCGGGGCTCCCGACAGAGATCACGTAGAGTGCGGGCGTGACCGAACCACGTTCCGGGCCGCGTTCGGACGCCGAGATCACCGGCTTCTGGCGGGCGCTGGGCCTCCCCGGGCTGATCGACGTCCACACCCACTTCATGCCGCCGCGCCTGATGGACGCGGTGTGGGAGTACTTCGACCGGGCCGGACCGCTGATCGGCACCGAGTGGCCCATCCGGTACCGGCTCCCCGAGGACGAGCGGATCGCGTTCCTGCGCGACCGCGGCGTCCGCGCGTTCACGTCCCTGCTGTACCCGCACCGTCCCGGCATGGCCGAATCGCTGAACGCGTGGGCCGCGGAGTTCGCCGCACGCGTCCCGGAGTGCGTGCAGACCGCGACGTTCTTCCCCGAGCCGGACGCCGCCGGCTACGTCCGCCGGGCGATCGACGCGGGCGCCCGCGTGTTCAAGGTCCACCTGCAGGTCGGCGGGTTCGACCCCCGCGCGCCCGAACTCGACGAGGTGTGGGGGACGCTCGCCGACGCGGGCGTCACCGCGCTCGTCCACGCTGGATCGGGCCCGGTCGCGAACGGCTTCACCGGGCCCGGCCCGTTCGGCGGCGTCCTCGCCCGGCACCCCCGCCTGTCGGCGGTCGTCGCGCACATGGGCGCCCCCGAGTGCGCCGGGTTCTTCGAGCTGGCCGACCGGTACGAGGGCGTCCGTCTCGACACCACGATGGTGTTCACCGACTTCGGCCTGTCCGAGTTCCCGGACGCCCTCATGCCCCGGCTGCGCGACCTCGGCCTCGCCGGGCGCGTCCTGCTCGGCACCGACTTCCCCAACATCCCGTACGCGTACGCCCACCAGCTCGAGGGCCTCGCCCGCCTCGGCCTCGGCGACGACTGGCTCCGCGCCGTCTGCTGGGACGGCCCCGCGAAGCTGCTCGGCGTCCCCGGCTGACCGGTCAGTGGCCGCAGGGCGCCGAGCCCGCGTGCCGGTGCGGCTCCGGCGAGTCCGACACGTGCCGGGGCCCGTGCGCGTCGTCGCAGTGGACGGCGGACGCCGCCGCGTGGTCGACCTCCAGCGTCGTGTGCGTGATCCCGTACCAGGCCCGCAGGACCTCCTGCAGGTCCCGGCGCACCGCGTGGCAGTCGCCCTCGCCGTCCACCAGCACGTGCGCCGACAGCGCCGGGTAGCCCGAGCTGACCTCCCACACGTGCAGGTCGTGGACCTCCTCCACGCACGGCCGCCGCGCCAGCCGGGCGCCCAGCTCGGCGGGGTCGATGCCCGCGGGCGCCGCCTCCATCAGCACCCGGCCCGCGTCCCGCAGCAGCCCGTACCCGGCCTTGAGCATCAGCGCCGCGACCACCAGCGACGCGATCGCGTCGGCCCGCGCGAACCCGGCCGTCCAGACCAGCAGCCCCGCGATCGCCGTGGCGATGAACGCGAACAGGTCGTTCAGGATGTGCTGGAACGCTCCCTCGACGTTCAGGCTGCTCCGGTTCGCCTTGCCGATCAGCCACGTCGCGATCAGGTTGACCACGACCCCGGCCAGCGCCGTGAAGAAGACGAACCGGCCGTCCACCTCCGGCGGGTCGATGAGCCGGTGCACGCCCTCGTAGACGAAGTACACCGTGAGCAGGATCAGCGTCAGCCCGTTGAGCTGCGCCGACAGGATCTCCGAGCGGCGCAGCCCGTAGGTGTAGCCGCCCTTCGGCGGCCGGGCCGCGATCCGCATCGCCACCAGCGCGAGCGCGATCGCGAACGCGTCCGTCATCATGTGCGCCGCGTCGGTCATCAGGGCCAGCGACCCGGCGAGGAAGCCGATCACCACCTCGACCGACATGTAGCCCACGATCAGCGCGAGCGCCCCGCCGAGCAGCCGCCGGTCCGCGCTCGCGGAGATGCCGTGCCCGTGGCCGTGCCCCTGCTCGGCGCCGTGCCCGTGCCGCGCCGCCGTCATGACCCGTCCTCCCCGACGTGCGCGAGGGCCAGGTCCAGAAGCATCCGGACGTGCGAGTCGTCCAGCCGGTAGTACGCCCGCCGCCCGGCCCGCCGCACCTGGACGACCCGGCTCGCGCGCAGCAGCCGCAGGGTGTGCGACACCGCCGACTCCGTATGCCCGCAGGACGCCGCGATGTCGCACACGCACATCTCGCCGCCTTCGAGCAGCGCGGTGATCACGCGCAGCCGGCCCGGGTCGGACAGCAGCCCGAACACCTGCGCGAGCTCGCCGATCGTGTCCCCGTCCGGCAGCGCGGCCCGGACCAGGGCGACCTTCTCCGGATCGACGACCCGGACGGCGCATTCCTCGGCGGTCGCGACATCTGAAGGAGTGCTCATATGAGCAAACATAGCGCAGAACCGCGGCCGGAGGCCAGGCGCTCACCCCCCGGCCCGCCCTCCTCCGGCGAATCCTCGCAGGTCACGGCCCTCGATCGCGGCCGCCATGAGGTCGGGGAACGCGTCCGGCGTGCACGCGAACGCGGGCACGCCCAGCGCGGCGAGCGCCGCCGCGTTCCCGTGGTCGTGCGCGGGCGTCCCGTCGTCCGACAGCGCGAGCAGCACCACCACCCGTACCCCGGACGCCGTCAGCGCCGCCGCCCGGCGCAGCAGCTCGTCCCGCGAACCGCCCTCGAACAGGTCGCTGATCAGCACCAGCACCGTCGAGGACGGCCGGGTGACCAGCCCCGCGCAGTAGGCGAGCGCGCGCCCGATGTCGGTGCCGCCGCCGAGCTGCGTGCCGAACAGGACGTCCACCGGATCGCGCAGCCGCCCGGTCAGGTCCACCACCGACGTGTCGAACGCCACCAGCGACGTCCGCAGCGACCGCAGCGACGCGAGCGCCGCGCCGAACACCCCGGCGAACACCACCGACGCCGCCATCGACCCGCTCTGGTCGACGCACAGCACCACGTCCCGCAGCGCCGCGCGCCCGCGCCGCCCGTGCCCGACCAGCCGCTCCGGGACGAGCGTCCCCCGGTCCGGCAGGTAGTGCCGCAGGTTCGCGCGGACCGTCCGCTCCCAGTCGACGTCGGCGGCCCGCGCCGGGCGGGCGGTGCGCGCCGACCGGTCGAGGGCGGCGCCGACCGCCGACCGGGTCCGCTGCGCGAGCCGCCGCTCCAGGTCGTCCGCGACCCGCCGCACCACGGCCCGCGCCGACTCCCGCGCCCGGTCCGGCAGCACGGTGTTCAGCGCCAGCAGCGTGCCCACGAGGTGGACGTCCGGTTCGACGGCGTCCAGCATCTCCGGCTCGAGCAGCAGCCGCGCCAGGTCGAGCCGCTCGATCGCGTCCCGCTGCATGACCTGGACGACCGTCGACGGGAAGCACGCGCGCACGTCGCCCAGCCACCGCGCCACCGACGGCGCCGAGTCCCCGAGCCCGGCCCCGCGCCGCCCCGGCCGCGCCCGCCGCTCCCCGGAGTCGCTTCCCGTACAGCCGCTCCAGCGCCCCGTCCATCCGCGCGTCGTCCCCCGCGAGCGCGGCGCCCGTCCCGTCCGCGGGCCCGCCCCCGAGC